>PFSB01000011.1 GCA_002788855.1 Candidatus Roizmanbacteria bacterium CG_4_9_14_0_2_um_filter_38_17
TCGTTTAGCATCTTTTGCAATAATTCTCGCCAATGTTGTTTTGCCACATCCGGGAGGCCCCCAAAGTAGAAGCGAGTGCAAATTCCCAGACTCTAACATTCTTCTTACGGGCTTATCTTTATTTACTAGGTGGTCTTGACCAATAAACTCACCTAAATTTGTTGGCCTAACCTTATCTGCAAGTGGCTGAGGCATTTAAGCAATTGTAGCATAGGGTCCAGTTTCATGATAGAATACTGCCTAGAACAAGTACTTTGAAAATTTGGCAAACTTTGTGTGGTAGGAAACTACTATTTTTTTGAGAGTTTGATCCTAGCTCAGGATGAACGCTGGTGGCGTGTTTTAGGCATGCAAGTCGAGCGAATAGACCCCTTCGGGGGTGGAAAAGCGGCAGACGGCTTAGTAACGCGTGGGAATCTGCCCTATGGTTAAGGATAGCCTCGTGAAAGTGAGGGTAATCCTGGATAAGTTCCGAGGGTAACCGAGGAAGAAAGGGTGTAACAACCCGCCGTAGGAGGAGCCTGCGTCTTATCAGGTAGTTGGTGGGGTAAAAGCCTACCAAGCCTATGACGAGTAGGGGGCGTGAGAGCGCGATCCCCAAGAATGGGACTGAGACACGGCCCATACATCTACGGATGGCAGCAACCAAGAATCGTTCGCAATGGGGGAAACCCTGACGACGCAACGCCGCGTGTGGGATTAAGGTCTTCGGATCGTAAACCACTGTGGTAAGGGAGGAAATCCAGCATAGCTGGACTGACAGTACCTTACTAGAAAGCAGCTGCTAACTACGTGCCAGAAGCCTCGGTAATACGTAGGCTGCGAGCGTTATCCGGAGTCACTGGGCGTAAAGGGACGCGTAGGCGGCATGGTAAGTCTTGTCTTAAAGACTACGGCTCAACCGTAGATATGGACTAGATACTATCAAGCTAGAGTATGGTAGGGGGAGCTGGAATTTCTGGTGTAGCAGTGAAATGCGTTGATATCAGAAGGAACACCAAAGGCGAAGGCAGGCTCCTGGGCCATTACTGACGCTGAGGCTCGAAAGCCAGGGGAGCGAAAGGGATTAGAGACCCCTGTAGTCCTGGCCATAAACGCATGGATGCTAGATTCCTGGTCCCGCTTAGCGGGATTGGGAGTCGCAAGTTAACACGTTAAGCATCCCGCCTGGGTAGTACGATCGCAAGGTTGAAACTCAAAGGAATTGACGGGGACCCGCACAACCAGTGGAGCGTGTGGTTTAATTCGAGACAAAGCGAAGAACCTCACCTAGGCTTGACATGTTTTTCTTAATGTCTTCATAGAAACATGGGGAAAATCCGTTTACGGATGGGAATACACAGCTGCTGCATGGCTGTCGTCAGCTCGTGTCGTGAGATGTACCTTTAAGTAGGATAACGAGCGCAACCCCTATTGTTAGTTACAAGTGTCTAACGGGACTGCCCAGGTTTTATAATCTGGGAGGAAGGAGGGGATGACGTCAAGTCAGCATGGCGCTTACGCCTAGGGCTACACACACGCTACAATGGGAAGGACAACGGGCAGCGACCTGGTAACAGTGAGCAAATCCATAAACCTTCCCTCAGTTGGGATTGAGGGCTGAAATTCGCCCTCATGAACGAGGAATTGGTAGTAATCGCGGATCAGCACGCCGCGGTGAATACGTTCTCGGGTCTTGTACACACCGCCCGTCAAGCCAACAAAGTCGGTAGCACCCGAAGGTCCAGTTTACTGGGACGAAGGTGAGATCGGTAATGGGGACTAAGTCGTAACAAGGTAGCTGTTCTGGAAGGAGCGGCTGGATCACCTCCTTTCTAAATTTACTTTATTTAAGCCCTAAATAGCTATTTTAGAGTATATTTTATGTTCTATATTATTTAGGGCAATAAAGATCAAAAAAAACGTGTTCCTACCACGCAAAGTTTGCTAAATACTAATAAAAGTTTGCTAAATACTAATAAAGGCTTCACATTGATAGAGCTTCTGGTTGTTATATCTATAATAGGTCTTTTAGCGGCAGCTGGACTTGCAGTATTTACCAGTGCACAAAAAAGAGCAAGAGATGCCACTCGAGTTTCACATATGAAGGATTTACAATCAGCGCTTGCCCAATATTATCTTGCAGAAAACACATATCCAACCACATCAGGAGGATTATCAAGTAACTGTGTTGAGAGAGATACTCATGGAGTCTCTCATATAGAAGACATATTATCTCCACTAGTCACAGAAGGATATATTCAAAAAATTCCTAGTGATCCCAAAGGTAATCCTCTTAGTGTTTGGCCTTATTGTTATTATTATCAATATCCCTCATCGTATTTGCATTGCTCTGGAGCTACAAACAGAGACTATCTGATGATTTTTACAACAGAAAGTACTAATTACGATGGTTTTATTGAATACGGTATACAAGGAGAACTAGGTTCTAAAGCAAGATACTGCATGTACAACATATAACTTAGGTGGGCGACCGTGGAATCGAACCACGGACCTCTGCTTTATCAGAGCAGCGCTCTAAACCTCTGAGCTAGTCGCCCTTATTCATAACCAACTTAAGTTAACGGCCCAAAATAAATATCTGAGGCACGAAGGGGAATCGAACCCCTGTATCGCGGTTTTGCAGACCGCTGCGTTACCACTTCGCCACCGTGCCACAGTCCTAATTTTATCACAAAGATAGGAAGAATAAGCTAATCTGCTAATACAGAAATTAAGGGTTCACCCCTTAATTAGATTGGATTTACAGATTAATCTATTTGAATATCTTTAATTATAGAAAGTTTCTGTTCATCAGATCTATTAGTAAGTGCCCCAATAAGCTGATTTTTATCTGTAAAATAATCAGGTAATCTTCCCACACTAATAATTTTTTGCTCCCTAGTGTCAATTAATTCGGGGACACTTGACCACTGATAAACTGGGTTAGTATTGGAAACCAATTTAGCCTCTATTGGATTACGTAATACATAAAGTATGAGCTGATGCAGCTGTTCATCAGTTATAGCTCGTAGCGCTTTATATCTACCCTGAAATAAAGATCCAGTCATATTATATTTTTGATTAAAGTATTGGGTAAACGCGGTCGATAATTTATGCATATACTTTGAAATACCATATTCTACATTTTGCTCGAGGACCATATGATAATGATTAGGCATTTCAACATAAGCGTAAATCAGAACTAAAGGCTTATCCATTCTATATTTCTTCTCTATTTCAGAGATATACTGATCAAGATCTCCGTTATGCTCCTTCAAGTGCTCCAATCTTTGAGCATAGATACTGAGAGGATAATCAAAATGTGCGTACCAATATAGCATTCTTTCCCATTTGACATAATCAGAAGAGGATAAAAATGTATCGCTCCTGTGAACTCCACGATTATAGACGTGATAGACATAACCCACAGCAAAATCCGACTTTCTGCTAACCACACAAACACCATAACAAAATTAGACTTTGTTTGCAAGCGAATTAAGGGGTGAACCCTTAATCTTTAATTCAAAAGAAGTTTGTCTGCCAAGGGAGAGGTTACAATCCTTTCAATGGCTCTGTTTATCTCTCTTGCCCCAAACTCTGGCTTATATCCTTCCTCCACAATTTTATCTAGTAGTCGCTCTGTTATATCAATAGGGTCTCTATGCTCAGCGTTTAGTCGCACATTTAACTGCTTTAATTTCATAACTGCAATTTTTTTAAGCTCATCTTTCCCAAGTGGCTTAAAAACAACAACTCCGTCAAATCTATTTACAAATTCAGGACTAAAAATACTTTCCTTTAATATATAATTCAACACTTCTGTTTCTAAGCCATGACTATCTATATTCTCTCTAATATACTCTGCAGCAGCATTAGAAGTGCTAATGATAAAAGCATTCCTGCAATCGACCCGATCTCCATCAAGGTCCATAAAATATCCCTCATCAATAATTGACAAGAAAATATTCAAAAGATCCTTGTGAGCTTTTTCTATCTCATCCAACAAAAGTACGCTATATGGTTGTTTTCTAATCTGCTCAGCTAACTCAGCTATTAACCGATTTGAATCACTTTTATTCTGAAAGTTAGACATATCAAATCTAGTCAAATGCGACCTCACATCCGCAAAATAAATAGCAGCCAAGGCTTTGGCTGTCTCGGTCTTTCCCACACCAGTTGGACCCAAAAATAAAAAGCTCGCCAAAGGCCTATTTTCACTCTGTAGTCGTAATCTTGCTCTCCGCAAAGCATCAGAAATTTGCGATATTGCCATCTGTTGATCAACAACATGTTGATGTAATAAATCTTCCATGTTTCTTAGCTTAGCCTTTTCCTGTGGACCAATTTCTGATAGGGGAGTTTTAAATTTAATCTCTGCCACTTGTTTTATCTTTGCTGGCGTGACTTTTACTTCTTGCTTATCTCTCACCTCTAGAGCCATTTCTTCCAAAAGGTCAAGCGATGCATCGGGTTGATTATTCTGCGATCTGTTTCCTAATTCAATTATTAAATCTAAGCTCTCAACTGGAAATACTGTCTTAAACTTTTTTTCATACCTTAATGAACTTGTTTGTAAAAGTTGTAAGATATATTTATTAGCTAATGGCGGGATTTCTATGGGTTCCAAGATTTTTTGAATAAGCTCATTTTTTAGCAGCACTTCGTGATATGCATCCGTTGAAGTTAAACCAATAATGCGCACGTCTTCTTTTTGCACATAGTCTGCCAAAACTCCAGAAAACTCAGCAACCATATGAATTTGATCAAGTACCAAAATAATGTTTCCAGCTTGTGTTGCTTCATCCAGCAAATCTTTCAACTGGGCATGTATTTGATCGGCAGATTTTCCAGCTCTAGATAGTCTTGGAACATCCAGCTTTACCAATCGGTTATACCTTAATTTACCTGGAATAGATGCGTGATCAATACTCAATCTTCTGGCAACTTCATAAATAACAGCATGTCTTCCGCTACCAGTAGCACCATAAACAAGTACACCAGGCTGCTTTTCCCTTTTCAAAATTGTCAGAATTCTTTCAACCTCACCATCTCTTCCTATTATTTCGTTCTCAACAATATTAACCTTATCTGTCAGGTCCAGTGAATATTTATCCAATAAAACTGTGTATCCATAATGCCAACTGCTAAAAGGAGAAACAATCGAAAATAACCCATGCTCGCTATTTGAAGATTTGTTTTTAGTCCTCCAGTATCTTTCAAACCACTCCACGGCTATATTAAATCCTTGATCAGTCATTGTATGATCTTTCACAAACCTCCTTTTAGCGGAAGATTTTACTCTGGGCTTCCTAAGTTCGCCAATATAAAATATCAGAGAAAAAGGAAAAAAAATAACCCACAATAGAGTAAATATCATTCCAATGATAGTCGTTGGCAGGCAAACTGCCACCCACACAACAAGCACAGCTGATCGAAGTATTAACCCAATAACACTAGAGATAAAATTAAAAAAAAGCTTTGAAACCTCATGCTCAATATCTAATCCTCTAGTTTTTTTAATATCTATAATCAGATGCCATGGCACCAACAAAGTTCGAAATAAAAGCCCAGCCGCAAAATAGTGAGAGTAAAATTGCAGTAGAGTATCCGTCTGTTTCAGAATACGCTTCGGAACAACCCAAAAATGCCATACAAAATAATGCATGCGTTAATTTTGTGACACGGACACAGTGGAAACTGAGTTACCAATATTATGAATTATAAGTGAAATATCCACAGCATTGACCCTTCCATCCAAGTTAACATCCTCAGCCAATATCTCCCCAGCCAGCTCCCAAGTTTTTCCATATTGACGGATAACCCTAGCAAAATCCAAAGTAGTAATATTCCCACTCTCATCAATATCAATTCTCTGTTGCAAAGAAGAAGCTTGGGAACCACCCACCTTAGTGAATTTATAATTATCATTATCCCAAGTAATATCTATATTAAAATAGTACATTCCGATTCTTAAGTTGACTGGAGCTGGTGTGTACAGTGTTACATCGTTTTTATCCAACACTCCATATTTTAGCTCGTAATCAATGTTGGGAAGAACATTATTGAGAAAACTTACTGACAAAGTGTAATATTGGCCAGTAAAATTAAGGCCACTGCGGATAGTAGTGCAACTTCCCTCTGATGGACACAGTTCTGAAATGTTAACCAGATCTTTTATTTCTTTACCAGATTGATTATTAAAAATATAATAAAGCTCTACCTTCGGTTGACTAGTAATGGTAGGAGTAGGAGATAGAGTTTGTGTAGGTGTCACGGTAGGCGAAGGGGTAGCAGTGGCTCCTGCTGTTCTTGTAGGTGTTGGTGTAGGTGTAGCATTAGGAACGCTTGTTGGACTGGGAGTTGGAGTTTGAGTTGCACAACCAGCTCCTGTTGATGTAATACCACTTTCACTGCAAGTATAAGTACAGTTATTTTTTGAATCAATATCACTACCAATCTGCCTTGAATATGTGTCACAGCTAGCACTACACGCATTACATTCATAATATTGGCAATGTAGAAGGCGATCATTTCCAGGAATTGATATAGAGTTACCACTGACAGTGCAAGGGTTATTACTGCCAGGCCAATTGCTTATTCCCTCACTACACGAATTAGCTGACCAAATGGTGGAGCAAATACCACCACTACTATCTGTCCACTTAATAGATTTACGCTTGACCTGTGTATTTGGAGTTGGAGTAGGTGTACTGGGTGCACTCACCTCACCCGTTGGAGTAGGTGTACTAGGTGTACCTCCTACATCTCCACCCACTGTCCCCACCGCAGTCTTACCAGTACAGCGAGTTGTGGAGATAAAATCACGTCCCACCATCGTAAATGCAGATCCTGCGCTCATATCAGACGGCATTACACAGTTAAATGTAGCCGTATCTCCATTCCATCCACCAAAGCTAGTATCAGAAGGGCAGATATTCTCAGGCCAATCAGTTGCCGGATCCCATGATTCTTTTCTCACTAATCCACATGAAATCTCGCCAGACCCAGGCGCCGCAGACACCTTCACTCTACAAGTAAAGCTCTCTCCAGCATTAGGATTCGCCTTGTTCAAAGTCACACTATCTATCGGTGTACATTCTCCATCATCATTACCACTACTGCCTGGTGTTGGGGTAGCAGTTGGTGGATTTCCTCCACTGGTAGGAGTTGGACTTGGATTACCTCCAACAACAGGCGTAGGAGTCACAGTTGGTGTAGATACATCAGCTATTGGAGTGTTTTCAGAATGGCCAGCTGTAGACCGAGTATTACAAGCGCCATCAGGTGCCTGTAGATAGTCATACTGAGTGCTACCATCCCCCGTCGCATAACATCCACCTAATTCACGACCTCCACCACATGCTTCCCACCACCTGCATCCTGCATATCCGCATCCATAATTATGATTATTCAAGCAGCCTCCACCGCAGCCTTCAGGATTAGTGCAATTAACCGTGGCTACTCCTATTTCCTGCGCCTTTGGAAATGATTCTTGAGTGCTCTTTTGCACCAAAGAAGTACCTGCCAAAATCCCTGCAATAGCTGCCAGAGTTATAAGTAATGGTATTGCTGCAAGTCCTCGTCTCATTTGTTTCATGGTTTATCCATGATCTTTATCATTAATGTATTACTTCCTGTAAGAATATTTTTGCCTTGTGCCGCAATTGTCGAATTATCCTGATCAATATTCAAATCAGTCTCACCAATAGCAATTCCCTTAAATTCAATCAAAAAAACTGTTTCATCGAGCCGTACTGGATCTGCCACTCCCACAGTCCCGGATACCTTAATAACCCCATTGCCATATTCTACTATTGGATAGGCTGGAAAAAGCGCTGAGGTTTTAACAGAAACTACATCCACTAATGCTTTATCATAATTCAAGACAAAATCAAAAGCCTCTATTTTTTCTCTCTCTGTCTTTAGCAAAACAGCAACTGTCTTTTTTTCATTAACCGCGAGTTCAAGCATTCCAGGGCTAAACTTATAACTTGGGCCCGAAATAATCGTTGACTCTGTCGGAACGGTTGTTGGTGCAATGCCAGACTGCTTTGTAACTAAATTTTTAGTCAACACTGGGAGCAGAAAACCAATTCCAAACACCACAGCAATAATGATAGCGGGCTTTATCCACACCTGAAGTACACTTTGACCAGCTTCTGGAACGTTTTTCTCCACATAAATATGGTAAACTAATTTAAGTAATTTTGCAATCAATAACCTAGCGAAACAATGATACTCTCAGATCAAGATATAAAAAAAACAGTAGAAAAGGGGAGACTTAAAGTAGATCCAATACCTAATTGGGACGAAGCTCTAGGCTCTTGCACGCTGGATTTAACACTAGGCGAGGTTGAAGAAAATAAATATACTCTCTTGCCCAGAGATTTTGCCCTAGCCACCACAACCGAATATATAGAAATACCAGACGACCTTTGTGGCATCTTACATGGCCGCTCATCTCTGGGTCGCCGTGGTCTCACCATCCACTCAACAGCTCCCATGTTTGACGCGGGCTTCCGAGGCAAAGTGGTTCTAGAGCTTTTTAACTCAGGCCGTGAGCCAATTACCCTCCAAAAAGGCCAGCGCGTCTGTGCTATGTCTTTTGAGCAATTATCAAGCCCGGCGTTGCGCCCTTATCATAAGAAAGACTCCGCCAAATACCTCAACCAACAAAAACCCAATATTTAAGGACGGTCCTTAAATAAAAATTAACAGTTGTAACAATAAAATAAAAATGTTATACTCTGGCTGCTAATATGCTAAAGCAAAAGGACAGAGAGATCCATAACATCATTAAAGCCGAAGCCAAAAGGCTAAACGAGACCTTAATGATGATTCCCTCCGAAAATTATGCGCCATCACTTGTTCATGAAGCGGTGGGATCAATCCTCATCAACAAATACTCCGAAGGTCAACCATTCCGCAGGTACTACCAAGGAATGACAAATGTTGACCAGTTAGAAGATCTCGTAGAGAAGCGAGTTCTCGATACGTTTAAGCTTGATCCCGCTAAATGGCAAGCCAACGTTCAGCCATATTCCGGTTCACCCGCCAACGCAGCCATTTTTATGGCGCTTCTTAATCCGGGTGATTTAATCATGCCCATGTACTTAAAAGATGGAGGACACATCTCTCATGGCTGGAGCTTTAAAGGTAAGAATTTAGCTTTTTCCTCAAAATTCTTCAAGGTGGAGTTCTACCATGTTGATGAAAAAACATTAGTTTTTGACTACGCAAAGGTTGCCAAAGAGATTAAAAAAGCAAAGCCCAAAATTGTAGTTTCAGGTGGCACAGCCTATCCCAGGGACATTAACCATAAAGCACTAGGGCAAGCAGCGCACGCGGTGGGAGCTTATTATTTGGCAGATATTTCGCACGAAGCGGGTCTTATTGCCGGCGGAGTAATGGCTAGTCCTTTTAAGTATGCAGATGTGGTAATGTTTACTACCCACAAAACCCTGCGAGGTCCGCGCGGAGCAGTCATCGTTGCTAAATCAGAGTTAATTAAGCAAATAGACATGGCCGTTTTCCCTGGTCTCCAAGGTGGCCCCCACAATCACACTATTGCCGGGATTGGTGTCGCACTCAAAATTGCCTCAACAAAAAGTTTTGCAAAATATGCAGGACAGATCGTCAAAAATGCACAAGCACTGGCCTTCGAATTAGAGAAACAAGGATTTGATGTTGTGACCGGTGGAACAGATAAGCACCTGGTTTTGCTTGATCTACGCAATAAAGGTATTTCTGGCAACATCCCTGCTATCGCCCTTGAACACGCTGGCATCGTCTGTAACTTTAATACAGTTCCTTATGATACTGGTTCACCGCTGTATCCATCGGGTTTGCGCCTTGGTACGCCAGGCCTGACCACCCGCAAAATGAAAGAAAAAGAGATGAAGATAATTGCCAAGTGGATTGGGGAGGTAGTAAATGAAACGCTAGATTATAAATTACCAGAAAAGGGACGCAAGGAATATGTTCAAGCTGCCAGCACCAAACTAGCCAAAAACAAAACAATCCTAAAAATCAGAAAAGAAGTAAAAGCTCTCTGCAAGAAATTTGCAATCCCAAAGTAATACTCCACAGGGTTCGTTCCGCCTGTGGGCTAATTTACCAACATTTCTCAATTCTGTTCCTTGTGATATAATTAACTCAATAAACACGCTTGAGCTTTTATCCCTGGTTGAATAGACCAAATGCAGGCGGGTGAAAAAAAGGGATTATGAAAGAAATATCATTAACAGATCTATTGGAAGCAGGTTGCCATTTTGGCCACAAAGCTAGCCGCTGGAACCCTCAATCTAAAAAGTATATATATACTGAGCAGGGGAACATTCATATTATCGATCTAGCCAAAACCAAAGAACAGCTAGATCTTGCCGCAGTCAAAGTCAAAGAAATAGCAGCTTCAGGTGGAAAAATTCTACTTGTAGGAACCAAAAGACAAGCTTCAAAAACCGTAATGGACGCAGCTAAGCGTGGCAACTTACCCTATCTTATCTTTCGCTGGATCGGTGGCTTTATTACCAACTGGGAACAGATCAAACGCAGAATCGACCACATGAACGACCTTATTAAGCAGGAAAAAGAGGGTGAATGGCGACCACTACCTAAGCACGAGCAGGTCAAGCTCAGGGCTGACCTAGAGCGCATGCGCCGAGTATATGGTGGAGTTTGGGACTTGACCCAATTACCCCAAGCAATATATATTGTAGATGTAAAGCTGGAAAAAACCGCAATTCGTGAGGCATCTCAAGCGGGATTGCTATCTATAGGTATTAGCGATACTAATGCTGATCCAAGAGTGGTAAATATCGCTATTCCAGCTAACGACGATGCGGTTGGAGCTGTCGATCTAATAACTAACCATATAGTTGACGCTTATATTGAAGGCCGAGATAAACACACGAAGAAAATAGAGACAGATAGAATAGCTGCAGAGAAAGTCGAAGCGAAGCGAAGATCCGCCGAAGAGGCAAAAAAAGAAAAAGCTGAAAAAGTTGAAAAAGCAAAAAATAAAGCATTCATGAAAAATAAATAATGAAAATTAAAACTGCAGACATCAAAAAACTACGCGAGGAGACGAGTGCTCCCGTTATGGACTGCAAGCGCGCACTGGAAGAAACAGGTGGAGATCTTCAAAAAGCAAAAGAGCACCTAGCCAAACTTGGAGTAGCTAGAGCTCAGAAGAAAAAAGGCAGAGATGCAACTGAAGGATTAATATACTCATATATTCATACAGGCGGCAAGGTTGGAGCAATAGTTGAGGTTAATTGTGAGACAGACTTTGTAGCAAAAACAAATGATTTCAAGGCCCTAGTTCATGAAGTTGCAATGCAGATAGCCTCGATGGATCCAAAGGATGAAGCTGAACTATTGGAACAAGCCTACATAAGAGACTCTAAAAAAAATATGAAGCTTTTAATTGACGAAGCAATTGGAGTTCTTGGAGAAAATATTAAAGTTGCCCGCTTTGTAAGATACGCGGTCGGTGCATGATTAAGGAAGAACAACTAAAAATCAAAATGGATAAGGCCGTTGAGGTTTTAAAAGAAGACCTTTCCTCTATTCGGGTTGGCCAAGCAAACCCTTCAATGGTAGCGGAAATTCGACTTAGCGTCTATGAAGGAACCCAGAACTTAAGAATAGAAGAAATAGCAACTATTACAACAGAAGATCCCAGTACAATCTCAATTGCTCCTTTCGATATCTCAATTCTTGAAGAAATTGAAAAAGGACTAAGAAGAGCGAATACAAATATGAGCGTAATTCCGGATGAAGACAAGATTAGGCTCAAACTTCCACCACTAACCGCCGATCGTCGCGAGGAGTTTGTAATTCTGATTAGAAAAAAGATTGAGGGAGCACGAATAATGGTTCGCCAGATTAGGCAAGAAGCTATGCGCGATGCTAAAGGCTCTCAAGATAGGGGAGATATTTCAGAAGACGAAAGATCTATGCTTGAAAAACAGGTACAAGAAATAACAGATAAAACAATGGAAGAAATTAGCAAAATAGGTGAACAAAAAGAAACTCAAGTCAGATCTTTATAATAACAAATGGACCCAATAATTTTCATAGTTGCCCTAGCCATACTCATCTTTATCCATGAACTGGGTCACTTCTTAACAGCCAAAAAGCTAGGAATGTATGTTGAAGAATTTTCCATTGGCTTTCCACCTCGACTCATTAGCAAAAAAGTCAAAGAAACTCTCTATTCTTTAAATCTTATTCCCATCGGTGGCTACGTTAAGATTTTTGGTGAAAGTGAAGCAGATCTTGGCGATCTTACCAAAGCAGATCCAGACTATGCTCCCAAGAAAAAGCGCGCTTTTTACAACCAAGCTAGCTGGAAAAAGATTCTTGTTTTACTTGCAGGAGTCGGTATGAACTTTCTGTTTGGCTGGATCATAATATCTCTTGTATTTGTACGAGGTGTATCCGTTCCAGGAGAAGAAGTAAAAGTAATAAATGTAGCAATAGCATCGCCAGCTTCCGCTGCTGGAATTGTGAAGGGTGACATAATAGTATCAGTTGGGAAAGAGAAAATTATCTCATCCGAGGAGCTAATAGACGAAGTAAGTGAATATCTAGATAAACAAGTGGAACTGGTTTTACTTCGTGATAACGCGGAAGTTTTTGTAACTCTAGAGCCTCGTAGTAATCCACCCGCCGGCCAGGGGTCCATAGGGGTTGTCATATCTGACTTTACCGAAAAGAAATATTCTCTACTGCAAGCTCCTTGGTTAGGCTTAAAGGAATCCATTTATATTAGTGGTACTTTTTATTCAGAGATGTATAGGGGGCTTTCCAATGTTATAACCCACACTGGCCCTGGTGTGGAAGTTTCCGGACCAATAGGAATCTACAATGCCTATTCCCAGCGCGATGGCTTTTTTGAAAAACTACTTCTTACAGGTCTTATTAGCTTAAACTTAGCACTAATCAATATTCTACCAATTCCCGCTTTAGATGGGGGGCATCTATTTATAGTTCTTTATGAAACCATCACCCGTCGCAAAATATCTACAATAAAAAAACAGCGTCTAACATATGCAGGACTAATAACCCTTTTAGCCCTTTTGGTCTTCATAACAGTCAAAGACGTCATCAAGCTGTTTTAGCAAAATTTGCTCAATTGATATATTGTACATATAATATGCACTAGAAATTAAAAACTATGCATGAAAACAACCCATATCCACAAGAATATACGTTTGAATTTATTGAGAACCCGAAAGCTCTTGAGCGTCAAGATGTGGAGGAATACTTAAGAGACCCGAATAATGTTGTATGGAAACCGGCAGGAAATTTATTAACGGGCGACTTAACCAGTTCTTGTGTCGATGGTAGAGAAAATGAACCAGCCGTTGGAACACCAGGTGGTGACTTGGGAGGGTTAATTGATGTGGTAATAGTTTCAGCACAACACGTAATGCGACGTGAAATTACGGCGTGGGAGTCAAACCAAGTATTAGGGTGGTATTTACAAACATATGGTTCGGCATATATGCACACAGATGAACATGCTATGGAACATGTGCTTCAAGTTGCTAAAGAAACAGAAATTGTAGGTGAAGATTTTACAATTCAGCAACTCACAGAGTATATTCGTAGTGCAGACCCAGATCCAAAACGTGGTCATGATCTAAGAGCGATTGTCACTGATTTTGATGCAGTAGGATGCGGACACATGGCTCTAATGCTTAAGCATACTGAAGCTTACAACACAGTGGGTAGTGTTTTAAGACCACTAATGCGCTCTTTTTATGCAAGGCTGTGGGCAGGTGATAGAAGGTGTCTATTTCGTGTTCTTAGTGGCGAACACACAGAAGGAGCGGTAGTTAATATATTTGTCAACGGTGAGGATTATAAAATTACACCAGAAAGTCAAATACCTCTTGTTCGTCCCTCTGCAGGTGGTGTATCAATGTTTGTAAACCACCCTCAAGTTATCTCTTGGCAAGAACGTAGAGTTTTGAATGATTTGTATCAATCGGGAGCAATCAAGGGAATGGAGAGTCATCCACTAGCAGAGTATCAGGAACATTTAGATTTTCTAATTAACGATGGCACAAGAGAAACCATTAGTAGATTAGCCACGGGACTACCTTCATATAATATTCTGTTTAAAAAGTAACACAACCTCGGGGGTTGCGCAGAGCTTAAATAAAGCCCAAACACTCGACATTTTTATTTTATATATAAACAGTGAGTTAATTATTACTAACTGATATAATCAAGCCATATGAAATATTCAAAACTATTCGGAAAAACCATAAAGGAGCCACAAAGTGATATGAAAGCAGCTTCTCATAGACTATTGCACCAAGCTGGATTTGTCCGTGAGTCGACAGCTGGTCGTTACTTCTTTTTGCCTCTAGGAAACCTCGTCAGAAGTAAAATAATAAACATCATTCGTGAGGAGATGAATAAGGCTGGAGCACAGGAAATGATCGCCCCAGTGTTGCATCCATTGGAGCTCTGGAAAGAAACCAACCGCACAGACACCGCCAGCTTTGAGCTTACTACTCTTAAAGATCGACGTGGAGCTGAGTTTGCTTTAGGAGGAACAGCAGAGGAAATGTTTGTTGACGTTGTCCGAAAATTCCAGATCTCTTACCGAGATTTACCTTTTAATATTTACCAATTCTCTCAGAAGTTTCGGGATGAACTAAGAGCTCGGGGAGGCCTCCTTCGTGTCCGCGAATTCCTTATGAAAGATGCCTATTCATTTCATGCTAATGAGGAAGATTTTAAAAAAGAATACAAAAATATGTGGGATACATACTCTCGTATCTATAAACGAGTAGGCTTAGACACAGTAGTTGTGGAATCAGACAACGGTTACATTGGAGGAGAATATTGTCACGAGTTTGTTGTAGAAAGTGAGGCAGGTGAGAGCAAATTTTTTATAAGTGAGGACGGAAAATACGCGGCTCACGAAGACGTTGTAGATAAAAATAAATACAAAGGCAAACTTATTGAAAAACTTGGTATAGAGGTAGGTAATATTTTCCAGCTTGGGTATCACTATTCAAATAAGATGGACAATGCCACATTTGCAGGTGAGGAAGGATCACCCCAAAAATATTACATGGGTTGCTATGGAATTGGTATTGGTCGGACCCTTGCTACTATAGTTGAAGCTCATCACGATGATAAAGGCATCATCTGGCCAGATAGTGTAGCCCCATTTCAGGTATATCTAATTAATCTAAACAAAGACACCTCCAAGGCAGATGAGTTATATAAGGTACTCCAGGGTATCAAGTGGCAGGTGCTCTACGATGATCGCAAGGATGTTTCAGCTGGAGCAAAATTTGCAGATGCGGATCTTATAGGCATCCCAGTTCGCCTGGTTATCTCCGAGCGCACGGGTGACAAAATAGAATACAAACGCCGAGATAGTGACAGATCCGAACTATTATCCATCTCCCAACTCCTCTCAAAACTCAAGAAATAACAACCTCGGGGGTTGCGCAGAGCTTAATCACAGTCCAAAGATCCAACTTTTTTAATTTACATACACATTGAATAATTACCATGCATTATAATGATTGATAAAGTGCATGAAATTATGTATACATAATCAGTATGTATGGACGAATTATCTCTATCACAGAACTGCGCAGAAACTTTGGTGAACTAACCGATGACTTTGCTATAAGTTCACCACTTATTCTTACCAAGGGAGGGGCGCCATTTGCAATTCTCTCTTCTGCTCCAGAAGAAAAGCGCAAGATCCTTAAAAAATCTGCTGGAAGTTGGGCTACTACCAGTCTTGATGATGGCAATTTATGGAAGAGTTCACTTAAAAAGAAGTCACGTGCAAAAGCAATTAAGCTGTAATGCGGTACTTTATTGAAACGTCTACTATTATCGATTTTCTCCAAGGTAACAAGCAGACAGTGGAAAGCGTTCTTTCACTTAGTGGAGAACTCGTCTCGAGCTATGTATGTTTAGCTGAGCTCCATGAAGGAATTTATAGAATAGGTGAGGCATCCAAAGAAGCAGAGGGGATAAAGGATTTTTTTAATGGCTTATCATTTATTTACGGCTTGGATGAAGAAATATCAAAACAGTTTGGTCAAATTCGACTCCACCTTAAGCAAGAAGGCAACGTAATAAAGGACCTGGATATATTAATCGCTGCCACTTGTAAAGCGCACGGATTAGTTATGGTCACAAAAAACGCCAAACACTTTTCTCGCGTCCTCAATCTCCAGCTATATTAATAGGAAGTAATCTGTTTCTGAATAGCTTTTAATTCTTGTTCGCTTAACTGCAGTGACTTGTTACTCGGCGTCCCAATTCCCTGTGAAGGAATTAACTTTATGTGCACATGGGGAACCTCAAAACCCTCAATCATCATCACCACACGTTCACACTCTAGTTTTGACTTTAATAACCTTGCAACTTTTCTTGAAGCAGTCATTAATCTTAAGTATTGAGCTTTTTCTATTTCAAAAATATAGTCGCCTATATTTGTTTTAGGAATAACCAAAGTATGCCCTCTAGCCAGTGGATTAATATCCAAAAAAGCCATAAACTCCTCATCCTCCCAAACTATATATCCTGGAATTTCCCTATCAGCTATTTTTTCAAAAATACTTTTTTCCACAATAAAAATAATACCACATATATTTTAAATGCTATAAATAAATATGTTCTTAATAGAATATCTTAGGCAGTGCACCGACAGGGTCCGTTCCGCCTGCAAGGTCATTATTTAAGTTTCTCGTCAAAAAACTCAATAGTTCTGGCAATCGTTGTTGGCCACTGACCTTGGGTAAAGTTGTGATTTTCTTGTGAATAAGTAAAGTAGGCTATGTCCAACTCTTCATCTTGAAAGTCCTTATACAACTTATCCGACCAGGCAACTGGCACTTCCTCATCAACTCTTCCTTGATGAAGCTGTATTGGCGTCTCCTTATTTATCCATCTATAGTAATTAGCTGGATCATAATAAAAGACATTATATTTTTCTTCAAATTGGGTCAGCATCTTGCGCAAAGCCTTGCCACCATCATCATACTCATCTGTAAAATAAAGAATCGAGTAAGGGAAAGGTTTAGACACTGGCGCCCAAAGTACCGTTGGATATGGCTTATTCATTATTTCAAGAATAGAGATAGCTATCTGACCTCCATTAGAGTGTCCCCAAATTCCTACTCTATTTGCATCAGCTTTTTCAAGAGTTGGGATCGATGCCAATAAATCTAAAACCGTTGTATTCTTTTCAAACCTCTCTTCAAAAACATCAGCAGAAGGAGAAGCAGACTGCCCATATCCTAAAAAATCTGGAGCCAGTGTTATATATCCAGCTTCTGCAATAGCTTCGGCGGAATGATTTGTTCCAATCCCTGTTTCATAAATCTCTAGAGGCACAAAACCTCTAAGCATTACTATCACAGGAAATGGACCACTTCCCACCGGGATGTTTGCAAGTCCAGAAACTTGCTTATTGTCACTCAAGTATGTGAACAAATAACTAGTATAGTCATCTTCCTCTTTCAACACTTCCTTTAATCTTATCAGCGTCGAAGCCGCATTGTAATTTTTTAAATTTTCAAATGTGTACTTCACCAAAGGCCTACTAACCTTTGCCACTTCTTTACCAATCGGGGAAAGCAAAGCTTCATCCTGATCAAAAAACTGTAGGTATAAAAGCATCCCAGTAATGAGCAATAACAAAGACAAACCTCCAATAATAATATGCCTCTTCACATTTTCAATTATATACTTTTATCGCTCATATGCTATACTAATTTGCCATGCGAAAAATAGTAACTCATATGAACCCGGACCTGGATGCAGTTACCTCTATCTGGTTGCTCGTTCGGTGGTTACCAAATTGGCAGACGGCAGAATTTGCTTTTGTGCCAGCTGGTAAAACTATAGATAATGGTGATCCAGATCATGACCCAAACGTCCTCCACGTCGATACAGGTAGCGGCAAACTCGATCATCACCAGGCAGGGGATTATACTTGCGCTTCGCGAATTACCCTAGACTACTTAATTAAAAACGGTCACAGAGATTTTGTGCCAGCATCAGAAATTCAAATTGTAGGCTCAACAGTTCATATTTCAAAATTAGTATGGAACAAAGAAGCTCTCTCACGTATAGCAGAGGTGGTAACCCAGACGGATCATTTCCAGGAAGTACACTATCCAGATGCCCAAGCAGATTACCTGGATTTTAGGGTAGAAGAAATCTTAAATGGCTGGAAATTGTTGTACCGTGATCAAGATGAATATGTGCTTCAAATGGGGCTTAAACTCTTGGATGCAATCTACACAACTATGGTAAGCAAGGTTGATGCAGAAGATACTCTTGAAAGAGACGGGATTATCTTCAATTCTCCATTTGGCAAAGCAATAGGAGTAGAAACTAAAAATAGCCAGGTCAATGATATTGCTCAAAAAAGAGGATATAAACTAGTCGTTCGGCGTCATCCACAGCTAAAAAATATAAACATTAAAGTTCCACCTCCAAACTTAATGAAAAATGAAAAAGGTTCTATAGATCTCACCAAGCTTTACGAAGCTCTTAAATCTAAAGACCCTCAAGCTGACTGGTTCTTGCATGCGTCAAAAACAATGCTTCTAAATGGCTCAGCAAAAAATCCAGATATGAAGCACACAATCCTAACCCTCAACCAGGTAATAGAAATTATTAAAACACTATGAACGTTGTAATAAAAACAAAATACATGGTAGATACAGACAGGCTTACAAAAACTGCCAAAGAAGAACTAGCAGGCCAGCCGGAGGATAGCTTAGTTCAAGTGACTATTGCAGACAACCAAACCCTAGCAAGCCTTAACAAAAAATACCGTAACAAGGAAGGTCCAACTCCAGTACTTTCTTTTTCTCAAATTGAGCCAACTAAAGTCACATTTCCAGAACTTGATCTTCAACAGCATTACTTAGGCGATGTAATAATCGCATATCCCCTGGCACAAGAATTAGCCAAAGAACGCAAAGAAACAATTTCCGAAACCTTAGAAATGTTAGTAAGACACGGTGTAAATAAGTTATGTACTACTTAAAATATAGACCACAATTAATCGATGAATTAGACTTGCTTTCTGTCCGTGATAGACTTGCAAACATTCTTAAAAGTGCGAGCTTACCCCATGCCTTTCTTTTCACAGGCCCCAGGGGTGCTGGTAAGACAAGCGCAGCCAGAATTATTGCAAAGTTCATTAACTGTAAAAAAAGAACCAAAAATGGTGAGCCCTGTAATAACTGTGATTCCTGTATATCTGTTAAAGCTAATCGCCACATGGATGTCTTCGAGATTGATGCAGCCTCAAACCGAGGAATTGATCAAATTAGAGATCTTCGAGACAAAATAGGTCTTTCTCCCTCTTCGGGGGATTATAAGATATATATTATTGACGAGGTGCACATGTTAACAAAAGAAGCTTTTAACGCGCTTCTAAAAACTCTTGAAGAGCCACCAAAACACGCCGTATTTATCCTCGCCACCACCGAAGCACATAAACTACCAGAAACCATCAAAAGTCGTTGCATCGAAGTAGTTTTTCCCAAAGCAAGTGCCGAGGAGATCGTACGCTCTCTGAAGAGAGTAGTAGTTGGTGAAAAATTAACAGTTACCAACGAGGTACTACTGAGCATTGTAGATGTTGCCGATGGGTCTTTTCGCGATGCCACAAAAATATTAGAAGAAGCATCAAGTAAAGATACAACTATAACTAATGAGTTACTAGCCAAAGTAGCAGGAACTGGTCGGGGAGAAGTGGATAAATTTATTATTCTTTTAGGTAAGAAAGATGCCTCAAAACTAATCGAGTATATCAATTCCAGAGTTAACGATGGAATTGACCCTTCTTGGCTTACCAAAGCAACGCTCGATGCCCTCCATCAACAGTTTCTAGCAAGCCATGGAATTATTGAGATTCAAGATTCAAGAATCAAGATTCAAGATTCTGAACTTATTAAGCTTATGCGCGTGCTTGAGCAAGCTTCACGCGATGAAAAGTTTGCGACCATTCCCCAAATGCCATTAGAATTAGCAGTGATTGATTGGTGTAAATCACACTCCCGGAGTGATATAGGTTGACACCAAAGGAAATTAGGTAGGGGTCCCGCTTTTGCGGGATCTAGAGCTCACTATTCCCCCAGAGGGGAATGTGATTCTAGGAGGTGAATAAATATGCAGAATCCTTTAAAAGGTTTAGGAGATTTAAATAAACTAAGAAAACAGGCTCAAGAGATGCAAAAAGCTCTCTCTGGGCAAACTATTGAGATTAATGAGGATGGAGTAGAAATTGTGATGACAGGTGATCAGAAAATTAAGTCATTAACCATAGACGGAGTTGAAAGTAGCCGCGTCAAAAAAGCGGTCGAGCGTGCTATCAAAGAGGCTCAAACTGTAGCAGCTCGTCAATTTGCTTCCATGTCTGGAGGCATGGGAGGCCTTCTCGGCCAGTAAGCCTATCTAAGGACCGTCCTTAGATGAAAATTATTATGATAATAGTTACAGGAACAGTAG
This sequence comes from Candidatus Roizmanbacteria bacterium CG_4_9_14_0_2_um_filter_38_17, assembly GCA_002788855.1. NCBI lineage: Bacteria > Candidatus Roizmaniibacteriota > Candidatus Roizmanbacteria bacterium CG_4_9_14_0_2_um_filter_38_17. Next base: position 20,512 of record PFSB01000011.1, read on the forward strand.
GGTTTGATCATATCATGGATTATGATGGCTTGTTTGCTAATCATATTAATCCTGCAAATATTCACAAGCTGAATATCTCTTTTAATATTGAGGAGGTAACCAAGCAAATAGGTGGAACAGCAGCTAACCAAGCATATAGCTTAGGCTTGCTTGGCACATATCCATATTTAGTGACAACAGCTGGCGATGATTTTGACCAGATCAATGCTTATCTAAAGGCAGTCGGAGTAGATACAAGTAGCGTCTTGCAAATTCCTGGTAAGCCTTGCTGTGTGGGTTTTGTGATGACAGACAAGTCAGATAATCAGATCTGGGGGTATGCAGCCGGAGCAGGTAATGCAACGAAAAATCTAAGTTTTGTCAAATTAGCAAAAAAAGTAATAAGTAAGCAAAAACCCAAGAAGCCGTTTGTTATTATTGCTCCCCAGAATTACCAGGCAATGTTAAATTGGGCCAAAGAATGCAGAGAGCTTAATCTTGCCTACGCTTTTGACCCAGCTTTTTATATACCCCAGATGGGGAAAGCTCAACTAAAACAAGCCATATTGGGAGCTGAGCTTTTATTTGGAAATGACTATGAAATTGATCTGATTAAATCAAAACTAAAGCTTAAAAAACTACAATTTAAAAATCCCAATCTCAAAGCAACTATCAAAACCGTTGGGCCCGAAGGATCAGTTATTATAGATAACAAAACAGGGAAAGAATTTAAAATTAAGGCGGCAAAGGTACAACAAGTTATAGATCCGACTGGAGCGGGGGATGCGTATCGTTCTGGTTTTATAACAGGATATCTCAATGGCCAATCATTAAAAGTCTGCGGACAAATGGGCGCAGTCGCAGCTGCCTATGCCATTGAGCACTTAGGAACTATAAATCACAAATTTACTATTCCCCAATTTAATAAAAGATATAAACAAAATTACAACTCCACAGGCGGAACGGACCCTGCGGAGTAAGAACAATTGATTCATATGGTACAATGACAAAATTATTGTGGACTACGATATTAAAGATATAAAATTGAGAGCAGAAGGCAAGAAGCGCATCTTGTGGGCAAAGCAACGTATGCCGGTTCTTGCCACAATAGGAGAGCGTTTTTCTAAGAATAAGACCTTAAAGGGGCTGAAAATTGGCGCCTGTCTACACGTTACAACCGAAACCGCCAATCTTATGATCACCTTGAAATGCGCGGGAGCCGATGTTTACTTGTGTGCCTCAAATCCTTTATCTACCCAAGACGACACAGCAGCATCACTAGTCAAAGACTATAAAATACCTGTCTTTGCTATCCATGGAGAAGACAATAAAACATATTACAAACACTTAAAAAGTGTCTTGGATAAAAAGCCAAACATAACAATGGACGACGGCGCCGATTTAGTTACAGCCTTACACAAACTGAAAATAGACTGGGCCTTTTATGGCAGTAGCGAGGAAACAACAACTGGCGTCATCAGACTCAAAGCTATGGCAAACGACAATGCTCTTAAAATTCCGGTCCTCGCTGTAAACGACTCATACACCAAATACATGTTCGATAACCGTTACGGCACAGGTCAATCAACCATCGACGGGATTTTACGGGCCACCAATATTTTACTCGCTGGCAAAAGAGTGGTCGTGGCGGGCTATGGCTGGTGCGGTCGCGGCTTTGCAGCGCGCGTAAAAGGTATGGGCGCACATGTAATTGTTACAGAAGTTGACCCCATAAGAGCGCTTGAGGCAACTATGGATGGCTTTGAGGTAATGCCAATGAATATCGCTGTAAAGACTGGTGACCTTTTTGTTACCCTGACAGGGGATAAATCAGTTATTACTCTAAAGCATCTAAAAGCCATGAAGGACGGAGCAATAGTCGCAAATTCCGGCCACTTTAATGTAGAGATAGAGATGAATAAGCTGGAAAAAGCAGCCTCCTCCAAAAAAGAAATACGAGAAAATACTATGGAGTACACACTTGGCAAAAAACATGTGTATATTTTAGGAGAAGGAAGGCTTATTAATTTAGCGGCCGCCGAGGGTCATCCAGCTGAGGTTATGGATATGAGCTTTGCCAACCAGGCATTAGCAGCTGAGTGGTTTTACCAAAACAGGGGAAAACTAAAGCCACAGGTTTACAAGTTATCTAAAAAGTTGGATAATGAAGTTGCCAGTTTAAAGCTTAAAGCTATGGGAGTTAAGTTTGACCGTTTGACTCCTGAACAAAAGAAATACTTAAACAGCTGGCAAGAGGGAACTTAAGCTATGAAAATATTTTCAGGCACGTCAAACTTACCACTAGCCCAAAAAGTCGCGGATTCTCTTAATACCACTTTGGGTAAAGTTGAGATAATTCGCTTTGACGACCAGGAGTGCCGGGTGCGTATTGAGGAGGAAGTTGAGAGGGAGAACATCGTATTTGTTCAATCAACATCTAATCCACCAGATAAGTTCTTAATGGAGTCATATTTATTTGCGGACTCAGCCAAGCGCTCGGGTGCTAAAGAAATCACCTTAGTCATGCCATATTTTGGCTATGCCCGGCAAGATAAGGAGCATCGCAAGGGTGAATCAGTATCCGCTTCTATTGTTACAAAATGCCTAGAAGTGTCTGGATTCACGAAGCTTCTAACTTTTGATATCCATTCCAAATATGTGTTGTCATTTTTTAATAAAGTGCAAACACAACACGAAAGCGTACTGCCTGAAATGGTTGCACAGTTAATTAAAGAACACAAGTTAGACATGTCCAATCTAGGAATCTTTTCACCCGATCAAGATGGCGCACACCGATCTAGATATGTTATCCAGAAAATTGGGGGAGGACAGTACGGCTTTGTCCAAAAAGAGCGCGATCTGGATCAGCTGCACACCTTGCGCGCAATCCATGGACAGCGCCATATGGGAGATCCTAAGGACAAGGACATCATCCTCATCGATGATATGGTGGCCTCTGGTGGCACTATTATTGAAGCAATGAAAATCTTAAAAGAAGAAGGCGCAAAAAGAATTTTTGTTGCCGCGACACATGCCATCTTTATTCGTGATGCATTAGCCTTGATGAAAGACCCAAGGCTTGAAGCTGTCTATGTTGCAGATACTATTAACCAACCAGAATTAGCAAAAGACCCTAAGTTTACAATTTTCTCCACTGCATCCACTATCGCCTCCATGCTACAATAACTTACCGTGGCAAAGCTACCTAAACCATTACAGAATGTCATTGATGCTTTTGAGCGTTTACCGGGAATTGGCTCCAGATCAGCTCAACGTCTTGGTTTTTATTTGGTAAATGTACCAGAATATGAATTAACAAAGTTTGCCGATGCTCTTATAGAGCTAAAAAGGGGGACAGTCAAGTGCTCCATCTGCTATAACGTTTCAGAATCCGAACCCTGTTATGTTTGCGGTGATAACTCTCGCGAGGAGACAACTTTACTTGTTGTTGAGCAACCCATCGACGTACTTAACTTTGAAAAAATGGGAAGATATAAGGGCCAATACCACGTCCTACATGGCAGGATCGATCCCCTAAACAACATTGGACCAGATGACATTTACATTGATCAGCTTCTTAAACGCCTGTCAAAAAGCGCTATCAAAGAGCTAATTTTGGCTCTAAATCCTGACATGGAAGGGGAAGCTACGGCAATGTATATCAGTAAACAACTAACAGACAAAACTAAGTTAAAACAAAAACTAAAAATAACACGCCTTGCCAATGGTCTTCCTGTTGGCTCCAGCGTTGAATTTGCAGACGAAATAACATTAGGCAGAGCCCTAGAAGGCCGTCGTGAACTATGACCAAAGGAGATATTACAAAAATCCTAAAAACTATTCCTGATCCGGAATTAGGAGTAAGCATCTATGATTTGGGGCTAATATATGATATTAAAATAAAAGGCACTAAAGTTACGGTTGTGATGACTCTTACAACCATGGGCTGTCCACTATTTTCAGAAATTTCTGATCCTATCAAGAACAGAGTTGGCAATCTGAAAGGTGTCTCTGAAGTAAAAATAGAGCTTACTTTCGATCCACTCTGGGAGCCAGATAAGATGTCCAAAAAAGCCAAACTCGAATTAGGCTTTGTGTAGTAAAATATTGATATGCCAGGAAATGTAAACAGGCCCGCTGGATTCAGTCCTTTCTCACAGGTATCTGGTATCCAAGGAGAAAAAGATGCAGAGGTAGGCCGCAGGTTAGAGCAAGGACTTGTTGCCGATCCAGCCAAACGCCAACAGCAAATCGGCAATCTTCAGCAACAAAAAGATCAAGACTGGGAGCTAAAGCTTGAACAAATGAAAGCGGCTGATAAGGAAAAGTCTGAAGCTGAAATATCTACTATATCTGCGTTCATTAAAGAAGTGGCTAATGAAGAACGCGAAAGACACGGGGAGATGAGGCAACGAGCAACAGAAATAAGAGAAGAAAAGCTCTCCGCTGACGCAAAAAAAGAACAAAGAGAGTCTATTATGGGAGAATTAGCCCAGCCAACTTCCAAACCCAAACAAGGATTTATGATCAAATTGCTTAAAAAAGGACAAGGAGCAATGGCTGAATCCAAAGGTGCCCAAACAAAAGGCGGAGGCTAATGAGCGATGAAACTATATAACACACTAAGTAGAAAAATTGAGGAATTTGAGCCACTAAACCCACCAAAAGTAGGCCTCTATACTTGCGGACCAACTGTATACGACTATGAACACATCGGACACGGAAGAAAATATGTCAACGATGACATTCTAACTAGAACTCTATCATATTTTAATTATGAAGTTAATCATGTCCAAAACGTAACTGACGTCGGGCATCTGGTTTCAGACGCGGATGAAGGGGAAGATAAGCTTGAAAAAGGAGCAAAAAAGCACAACAAATCCGTCTATGAAGTCGTTGATTTCTTTACAAAACATTTCTATAGATCAATGGATATGCTCAATATTAAAAGGCCCAATATAATCGCCAAAGCGACAGAGCATATTCTTGCACAGATTAAGCTAGTCAGTCAACTTGTAGATAAAAATTATGCATACGATACGCCCGAGGCGGTATATTTTAACGTCACAAAATTCAAAAATTATGGCGCTCTTGATCCTCAACAAATGGATGAAAAGAAAACAGCGGTTAGGGAAGAAGTTCAAACAGGTGATCACAAGAAAAATCCTGCAGACTTTGCCCTTTGGTTTAAAAGAGTTGGTAGATTCAAAGACCATATCATGCACTGGGACAGCCCCTGGGGAGACGGATTTCCGGGATGGCATATCGAGTGCTCAGCTATGAGCATGCAGTACCTTGGGCCAACTCTGGATATTCATACTGGTGGAGTAGATCATATAGCCGTTCACCATCCGAACGAAATTGCCCAAAGCGAAGGAGCTACAGGGAGAGAGTTTGTAAAGTACTGGGTTCATCATGAAATGCTTTTGGTGAATGGTAAAAAAATGAGCAAAAGCCTAGATAATGTCTACAAAATAGAGGACATCATAGAAAAAGGATTTGAACCACTAGATCTTAGGTATCTTTATCTAACAGCCCACTACCGAAAGCAACAAAATTTCACATGGGAAGCGCTAAAAAGTGTCCGTACTACGCGAATACGCTTAGGGAAGCTGGTTAGTCAGTGGGATGATCCGAGAGAAAACGGAATAGAAGAACTAGAGACAAAATTCTCTCTTGCAATTTGCAATGATTTAAACATGCCCGAAGCGCTGGCCGTCCTCTGGGAAACTGTTAATTCAGATTACCCAACTGGAGCAAAGCATGCCAGCGTACTAAAAATGGACAAAGTTTTAGGATTACAACTAGATAAAGTTAGCGACGGCCGGCTTAAATTAAAAAACTTACCAGATAAAATTCAGAAATTAGTACAAAAAAGACAGGAATATCGCAAACAAAAGGAATGGAAACAGGCAGATATTCTCCGCGGGGAGATAAATGAACATGGCTATGAAGTGGAAGATATGGGCGCTAGCAGCGCTGTTTATGCTAAAGACAGATCTGTTAACAAGTAAAAGACATACTTCGTACGCATCCAGTTTTCCTATAGGTTATTGACCCACCTATACCCCCATGCTATATTCACACCATCTTTATGTTACAGATACAAGCAATCCAATAACTCCGCAACGCCGGGGTTTTTTAATGCTTGATTATTATGAGACATCTAATAATTAACGGAGACGATCTAGGATTATGCAACGGTGTAAACCGTGCTATCTTTGCCCTTCACGAACTAGGAATGCTCACAAGCGCTTCCCTTATAGTAAGCGGAGAGAGAACAATAGAAGCCATTGAAACAGTAAAAAATAAGTATCCAAATATTTCACTTGGACTTCATCTTAGATTTGGTGAACCGCCTTTTAAGATAGATCGTCTTGTAGAGGAGATGAATAATCAATGGAAGAAGTTCTATCAACTTGTTGGAAAATCTCCAACCCATGTAGACATTCATCGCTATCCCAGCATCGCGCTGCAGATCTCCAGATTTTTGCCAGAACGAGTTCCTATGAGAAACGTTGGCTCAATTCACTATATAGATAAATTTAATGGCAATAACGGGGAAGATGGAGTAACCCCTGCTAATCTTATTAAAATATTAAAGCGTATTAAAAAGGGAATATATGAGCTATCTTGTCAGCCAAGTTACGAACCTATCGAAGAGAATGGGGATATAGAAGAATGTGGCGACTGTCGCCAGCTACAGCTCAAGACTCTCTTTGATGAGCGGGTTCGTATGATCATGGAAATGCGGGACATTAGCTTGATCTCATATAAAGATGTTCTTACAAATGACATCTTTCGTGTACACACCTTAGAGCGCCACTACGTCGGCTAACCCCAATTTGACAATATAAAGAGCTAGAGCTAAAATACGCTCTATGCATGAATATAATCATTCTTGCCAATATAGGGAAGACCAAGTGTCAGAACCTGGAAGAAAAATATCAGATTTTATAAACCCTTACCAATCTAGGAAATTCCCAGAACAACCTGGAAAGACATTTTCTACTCCCAAAGGTCCAAGTATGTCCGAGGCTCAACAAAACCCATACTGCTTTGCAACAAATGAATTAGCCCCAGTGCTTTGCAATATTGACAGCCCCTTTTGCCCGATAGCGTTTTTTGAATCCAATATTTATAGTTTACAGGAAGCAAAAGATATACTTGAGGAAATTACTTCTTCTTCCTCGTCTTTATAACCGTAGGGATGGGGTTTAGATATGAGGCAAGCCTAAATCCAATATAAGACCCTACAATAATATTATGACAAACAAAAACACACTTTCCAAAATCATACCAATCGTATTTATAGTGCTCCTTGCTGGACTTTCTGTTTTGTGGATTAAATATCAAAATACTATGAAAGAACTTGAAACAATAACTAAATCATTGCTTATTAAGAAATCTGAAAACGTAAAACTTAAAAGCGATATAAATGCAACGAAATATTGTCTTTCGTTAATAGAAAGTGGCTCAACAGATTTTACTGTTGAACGATGCAAACTAATGCTTGGAGAGTAAACCCTAACAGATAACTCCAAACCATTACTTAGAATTTTTTAGACTCAGACCCTTAAGAACCCCCTTTTCTTCCTATCATGCTTCTTCATTTTATGGGGTTAAAATCATCTGTCAAAAGGTGTGTCTTTGATCCTTTTTTTCTCCGTTTCACTTCGTTAAAAACTTTTGACAGAACACTTTCGTTTGATTTTCACCCCATGCCACTTTTTTTGCATGATAGGAATAAAAATCTACTGCAGATTATTAATTTAGAGTCTTGCCCAGTTAACGTAGTGTAAAATATCAAAGAATGACGTTAATTAGGGCAAAAAGGAGCTTTATTAAACGGATTAAAATTTCTGATCAAAAACTAAGGCTTATAGTCAAGTGTTTTTGTGTTGATTGCACAGCATTTCAATCGTCAAAAATAGTGGGAGTAAACAGAAAAACTGTTGATAGGTATTTTAACTTTTTGCGAAAAATAGTCATCTCCTCCGCAGTTTTAGAAAGAAAAGAGAGTAAAATCTCAAACGGAATTGAGGTTGATGAAAGTTATTTTGGAGCAAAACGTGTCAGAGGTAAAAGAAGAAGGGGAGCTGGTAGAAAGATTATTGTTTTAGGTCTTCTGAAAAGACAGGGAAAGGTTTTTACAAGCATCATCCCACGGGTGCCGATATTTATACTGACGGCTGGAGTAGCTATGACGCTTTGGTAGTTTATGGTTACAATCACAAAAAAGTTAAACATGAAGACGATGAATTTGCAAAAGAAGACGGGACTCACATTAACGGGATTGAGTCTTTCTGGAGTTTTACAAAAAGAAGATTATCAAAATTTAATGGAATACCAAAAAGTCTATTCTCAATTTATCTACTAGAATCAGAATGGCGTTTTAACCACAGAGGTGATACCATGATTATGGTGAAAAAACTAATTAAAAATTGTCGACTAACAGAACCTTATAGGTTGGAAAAACTAATCGCTTATCTGGGCAAGACCCTAATTTATTCCCCTTAAAGGAGGTGAAAATTATGAAATTGTTAACAAAGGTGTTCTTTGGATTTGTATCGATATTTGGTGATTACAATGACGAGTGGGGATACTTTTCTCTTAATGAGCTGAAAACTTATGTTGGTAAGTTTGGACTAGGGATAGAAAGAGATCTGCACTTTGAGAAACAAAGAATGAGCAAAGTAATGCCAAGTGCGATACTGGAGTAGGTTAAAATTAATCCGTGGGTAGCGAAAGTTACCTGCGGATTGTTTATTTCTTCCTTAGTATAAAGAACCAAACAGCTTGAGCAATAAGTAGTAAAGCAAGTATGCTGATTACAACAATCACCCATGGAGAAGTAAATGGGCTTTTTGATTCAATTTGTACTGTAAAGCTAAATTCTTCAACTTCTCCATTAAGTGTTACTGCCTGTTCTCCAACTTGACCTTTGTAATCAATAACTACTTAATATTTAAGGACCGTCCTTAAATATTGCACTCATATCAATACCAATTATTGCATCATCCTGTATAATAGATTTGTGAACAACATTACTCAACTTTTCCTCTTATCAACCTTAGGAAGTGTAGTCGCCCTAGTTGGGGGAGTTATCTTTCTATACAACAAAAAATGGTCCCAAGCTCTCGAAAAACATTCAATCCCATTTGCCGCTGGCGTACTCATCACAGTTGCTCTTGTTGGACTGCTGCCAGAGGCTGTGGAGCTAGTTAATGAGCATGCTTATACCATTGTGCTACTTACGTTCCTAGCCACATATGTTTTCGAGCACATCTTTTTTGATCTACATCACCATCACGAAGAAAGCAGCCATCACCATCAGCACCACAAATCATCAGTTCCTTTAGTTATTATTGGTGACACTATTCACAATTTTATAGACGGAATAACTATTGGTGTAAGCTTTTTACTCGCACCAGGGCTAGGACTCATAACTGCCATTTCAACTTTTTTACATGAAGTTCCCCATGAAGTTGGGGACTTTGGAATACTGTTAAAAGCTGGTTGGCACCGCAAAAATATAATTATAGTTAATCTAATTTCTGCATCGGTCACGATCATTGGAGCATTTTTAGTGTTTTATCTTAATGTAGGGGATTCCATCGTAGGAACTATGTTAGCTGTTGCTGCTGGTATTTTTCTTTATCTTGGAGCAAGCGATTTTTTGCCATCCATAGAGAAAGAATCCAGTTCAAAGATGCAGGCCATTTTCCCACTCCTCTTGGGAGCCATTATAATGATGGCAGCCCTCCTTCTCATACCTCACTCACAGCCCAGTGGGCCACAAGAATTCGACTCCTTCGCCAATCTCTACAGCAATAAATAAAAATTTTGACTTTAAAGACCAAAGACGTATAATCAAGCCAAATGTTAGGAGGTGATATGTTATGTGTGATATTTTAAATGATGCTAAATGGCTAGCAAAACAAATGGGATTGCCTAAGACCGAGGTTAAATGTGCGTTTGTTGATGTGTGTGAACCAGCAGATGGTGTATGCTACATGGGATTTGATCTATCAGAAGCTGACCTTGCTGCAAGCGGAACAGAGCAGGTAGCAAGTTTTTACAATAGCCTACAAGCAACAGTTCAGATACAAGCAGCTCGGTAAGGGTACAACCCACAACCCACTCCTGGAGTGGGTGTGAGCGCACACTTAAGGATACGAAAGGCTGGACCTTTCATAAATACACATTAGAGATGTATAATAACCAAGAGATGTATAATACATCCTAGAGGAGGTGAGAACATATGTTACAAGAAGGAGATAAAACATTACCACTAAATGTTCTAGCACAGGCAGAAGTTCAAGCCTATGAAGCAGCTAGACCTGATGGAAGTCCAATAATAACGACGGCTATAATTAGGGACATTGAACTACAAATACACAATACAGCTCAAGCAATTCCCGTACTAGGCGAAAGCGCATAACCAACTCCAACCCTCGGGGTTGGACTAAGTTAATGTGATATAATCCCAGTATGGACAAACAGTTATTCCAGTTTATCAAAAGAGCTGCGAAGGCTACCTATGCTGGGGGAGGGAAGTATGAGGAGAATCCAGAGCGACCTGGATTTAATGAGTTAGTCTTTGCAGAAGGAGAATTTTCATATCGAGATAGTTATACAGGTTTTATCCGTTCCCGTGGAATGGAAGTGGTCCGCCAAAATAATAAACCCCTTTGGTCTTCTTTGTATGGCGGGGGAATGGTCGAGGGAAAAGAGGAACTAGCTAGCCAAACATTTGGTTTCCTCAAAAAAGCCATATCTGAGGCTGAAGAAGAATTTTTATCTTTCAGGGGTCCACACAATTTTAAAGATAACGACTGGGAATATAAGTATACTCAAGAGGGGGACGTAAATGAATTTCATGGATATGAAGAAATATACTATAAACAAGATCTTGTCTTCTTCCACCGCATCATCGGAGGAATAATCAGGCGGTGATATGTTATACAACCCACAACCCACTCCTGGAGTGGGTTTGAGCGCACACTTAAGGATTAACTCCAACCCTCGTCGGGGTTAGAGTAGGCTTGGACTGGTGGGCTAACTGCATAATTAGCTAATGACAACTGAGAGACTTGTATTATGGTGGAGGAATTAACATGCTATACTAAAAAATATGAGTGATACTGACCAAATGCTTAGAGCAATAATTAATGAACAATCGGATCTAAAACAGGAGCTGTTGAAGAAAATTGAAGAAGTTGATATAAAACTTGGAGGAGTTGAGGAAAGACTTGGTAAAAAGATAGATAAGGTGGAAGGGAAAGTTTTAGTTAATACTAAAAGACTAGACAAAATAGGATCCCAGCTTGCCTACCTTGAGGATGACACGCCAACCAATATATGATATTAGTCTGGAGGTGATATTTATGAGCAAACAAGTAATGATAATCGGAGGGGTAGTAATCGCAATCCTAGCCGGTTTTTTAATTTTCTCAAACAAACCAGTAAGCGCACCAGAAGAAATGATGGAGAGAGCTAATGAAGAACCAATGATGGAAGAGGATTCCAGCATTATGGAAGGTGAGGAAGGTATGATGAATATCGAACACGAATTTACAGTCACTGGCTCAAATTTTAAATTTGACACTGACACTATGACTGTCAAAAAAGGGAACACTGTCAAGGTTACTTTCATGAGTGAGGATAGTACTCATGACTTTGTAATCGATGAGTTTGGTGTCAAAACCAAAGTTCTTAAAAGTGGAGAAAAAGAAGTAATTACATTCGTTGCTGACAAAGCAGGGACTTACAGTTTCTATTGTTCAGTGGGAAACCACCGCGCAATGGGAATGGAAGGAACTCTTATTGTTGAGTAAGTAATTATTCTTGGAGGGCCCTTAAGTTTTAATTAAGGGCTCTATAGACTAACTTCTTTTCATCGCACCTTTATCTGTTTTGTGGTTAAATAGAAATATGGCAAATACCAAGGATTACTACACTTGCACCATGCACCCTGAGATTAGACAGGACAAACCTGGAAAGTGTCCCAAATGTGGCGGAATGGACTTAGTTAAAAAAAGCGATCTTGATTCCGGACACATAGAGCACGATCATGCTTCCTCAATGGCCACACCCGAAGCCGCCGCCGATTTTCTAAAACGCTTTTTTATAGTCACGGCTCTGCTTGTACCACTGGCAATATTTTCTAAGCCTGCAATTGAATTTCTTGGTGTTCCAGATTTTGCTTTTAGACCTTTCCTTGAATTTGGCATTGCTTCGATAATATTTTATTTTGGTCTAATATTTTTCCAACACGCCAAAATGGAAATCCAGATGAAGCAGTATGGCATGATGACCCTAGTCTCCCTAGGGGTAGGAGCTGGCTACTTATTTTCCGTACTTTCCACATTCCTACCAGCACTTGATGTTGAGTTTTACCTTGAAATCTCTACCTTAATCTGGGTCTTATTATTTGGCCACTTTTTGGAAGCTAAGTCATCATCCGCTGCAGGAGACGCCCTAAAAGAAGTTGCAAAATTATTACCAAAACAAGCCCACTTAAAAGTAGGCAATGATGTAAGAGAAGTTGATGTTGAGTCACTAAAAGAAGGAGATATTGTTCTCGTTAAAGCTGGCGAAAAGTTGCCCGCCGATGGAGAAATTATTACAGGTAGTGGAAACTTTAATGAATCCCATTTAACCGGGGAGTCTAAACCAATCAAGAAAAGTGTCGGCGACGCAGTCATTGCTGGCGCAATTAATATCGATGGATCAGTAGAGGTAAAGCTAACAAGAGTGGGGGAGTCTTCCACCATAGGACAGATCCAGGCCTTAATAGCAACAGCCAAAAAAACCAAGCCATCTGTCCAGAAGCTAGCAGATAAGGCTGCACGCTGGTTAACATTTTCAGCCCTGACTGTTTCAATCCTAGCTCTCTTTATATGGTCAGTTATTATTGGAACTCCATTTGTATTTGCGGCAACTCTTGCAATCACCGTTTTGGTTATTGCTTGCCCTCATGCCTTGGGTCTTGCCATTCCCACTGTTTCTACCATTGCAACACGCCTTGCCGTTAGTAATGGTGTATTCATTAAAGATATGGCCAAGATTGAAGTAGTCAAAGACGCAGACTATATTGTTCTAGACAAGACAGGTACCCTTACAAAAGGAGAGTTTGGCGTAACAGAAGTTAAGGCTAAAGGAGTAAGTAGTCAACAGCTAATGAGTATCGCTGCAAGCTTAGAATCTCATTCAACACACGTTATTGGCCAATCAATAGTTAAGTATGCCAAAAATAAGGGCATTAAACTACAGAAAGTTGAAGGTGTAAAAAATCTTGCTGGACGAGGAATTGAAGGGATAATAAATGGCAAAAAATACTTTATTGGTAAACATAACTCAATCTTGGTAGCAGTAGTCTGGGATAAGATAGTACTGGGAGAAATATTGCTGGCTGATGAATTAAGAAAAGAGTCCAAACAAACGATTAAAGAGCTACATGGACTCGGTCTAAAGGTAGCAATGTTAACAGGAGACTCCAAACAGGCTGCAGATCCCATTGCCAAAAAACTGGGAATAGATACAGTTTTTGCAGAGGTTTTACCAAAGGATAAGTATAAGTATATTAAAAGTCTACAAAGCGAAGGAAATATCGTAATCATGGCAGGGGATGGAGTGAACGATGCACCAGCTCTAACCCAGGCTAATGTAGGAGTAGCCATTGGAGCAGGAACTGATGTGGCTGTGGAAGCAGGGGATATTGTCTTAACCCAGAGTAACCCTCAACATATAGTTCGCTTAGTGGTCTTGTCTCGCAAAGTATATTCTAAGATGGTACAGAACCTCTGGTGGGCACTAGGCTATAACATACTAGCCATTCCAGCAGCAGCCGGCCTCTTTATCCCTTTTGGTTTCAGACTTACCCCAGCAGTAGGAGCACTATTAATGAGCATGTCCTCAGTAGTAGTGGTTGTAAATGCCTTAACTTTGCGAAAAGCTAAGCTTGTAGTATAAAGAATGAAACAAATTATAAATCAGTTACCTATTTTTCTTTCCCATGTATCTAATAAATTTATATAGTAGCCATATGGCAACCACTACAAATACTATATCCAGCCCTGGTATTCTTTGAACAACCGATGTAACAAATAAAGCTACAGATTGAATCATGTCTGTAACGCCTTCTTCGCTTCTCTCCATAGCAAGTTTTCCTGAAAGAGAGAGAAATATTGTAAGCAATCCAATTCCTACAAACATAACAAAAGATACTAAGTTAGAAACAGTAATCATATGTACTTTACCCATAAAACTTACTTCTCTAAATGGCTTTCTTAAAATGGGACTTTCCAAGATATTACGTTTATCTATAAATAGACTTGCTAGATAAAGAGGTGTTACCATTCCTAGAACATAAAAGAATCCCACTAGGAGCGATTGGACAACCGTTGGACTTAGTGTAGATAAGGTAATAACTCCTATTAAGACAGGAGCACAGCAGGCGCTAGTGATGCCCGAAATAATTCCAAGTATATAAGTTGAAAGAGGATCGTCAGCCTGTTTGGTTTGTTTGAATTTTGGCATTGGCAGTTTTAGACCTAGGAGTGTTAAAAATCCAAGAATAACTAAGAATAGGCCACCGATAACATATGTCTTATCGTGAAGATTAAAGAACATCAGACTTAACGTTTTTGCCCCCAAAACCACTGGCAGCATGACAGTAAATATTCCCAGAGAATAAATAAAGGTCATTAGTACAACGCGCTTTTTCTCCTTAAAGATATTGGCAAAATAGGCTGGGAGAAGAAATGTAATACAACAGGGTGCAAATAGAGCTACCATCCCAGCAATAAAGGAAGCCAACAAAGAAAGCTGGAATAGCGTATCCATTTAAGATTTCTTAATAACAGTTGCAGTTATGTTAGACTCAAGCCTAGGGAAGTTGGGATTATCTGTTTCGATGTAAATAGTCCTAGTCAAGTCTCCTAAGTCTGTATCATTTTTGTGTACGGCAGGATCAAATGAAACATTAACTACCGTGCTCTCATAGGCTCCTAAATCCTCATTTTCAACGCTTGCACTTGTACAGCCGCACGAAGTAGAGACTCTAGTGATTTTAACAGGTAGGGGAGTATAGTTGGTTAGGGTGAAACTTGTGGTTGCTACATCTCCATAAATTACAGTTCCCAATGCCTGTTGCAAAGGCCACAAAGAAACTGAAACTTGCTGCTCTTTATAAGCATCTGTTCCTCCATCAAGGTCATAGACATTAGTATATCCTAATTCAACAATCTCGGCAGATGCTTGAGCGCTCATACTACCAGAACGGCAATAGACCAATATAGGTGTGGATTTGTCCTCAGGTAGTTTATCTCTGTTTTCACCAATCTGATCATAGGAAATGAAAGCATCAGTGCCGGGAATGTGTGTCTGCTCTGGCGTATGTACATCCAGCAGATATGCAGTTTTATCCTCAGCAAGTTCTGCAAACTTCCCAGAAGATACAAGTTGAACCTTAACACCATCTTGTTCCATTGCGACTTGCTTACTGCTTTTTGGCTGTTGGCCTAGATACCAAATACCACCAAGTCCAAGTATTACCGCAATTCCTATAATAACTGTTTTTTTATTCATTATCTTTTAACCACGTTTGCCGTTAGTTGAAACGATAGGGTAGGGTTATTCTCGTCATTTGTTTCCAGAGTTACGGTACGGCTGATAGCCCCAACACCGCTAGGTCCATGAAAAGCTGGATCAAACTCAACTATAAGCTCGGCAATTTCACCGGGACTTACTTCAAATACGTCAGAGCTTTTTGTATGCATACCATATCTTTCAGACGACTCGTCACCTACTTTTAATTGAGCAGTTGTACACATACAAGACGTGTTTACATTATATAACTTAAGAGGCGAGCTTCCCTTATTCTCAATTGCAAATGATTTAGACACTTTCCCTCCATCAATATCTATCTCTCCCCAGTCATGAGTATCATTCAAAACAGCTAACTCCACTTGGCTATCCACGGTAACTGGTGTAGTTGCCCCACCCGCCTTTAATCCAAAGAAGATTACACCTACGAGTAGAAGCGCTGTGGCAACAACTATTCCAATCACAAATGGATCCATTCCTTTTTTTGTATTCTTAGTATTTTTATCGTTACAGCAGTCTTTAGTCATATTATTATGCTCCGCAACCACCACCACCAAGCTCCGGCTTGGGCAAGCTTTCAATTAGTTGTTTGGTCTGTTGATACCCCTGTGCACTGGAGTACTCTGCGCTAAGAGCTAGCTCTGGATCTACACTAGCCCAATCAGTTCCTTGCTCTTCAAAGTATGTGGCTAGATCAATGTATGTCTGGGGAAACCAGAAGGAGTTTACCTTTAGAGCAACACTGTACATTTCAATTTCAGTTGCGCCATTTTTTGCCATTAGCTCTAAAAGTCCCAACATTGCCATTCCGTGATTGCAGTCAGGAAAGTGGGTAGAGTTACCACAGCAAGGCCTAAATATACCTAAAGATACCTTATCCACCAAAGCCTGTTGTTTCGCATCTAAAACTATATAAGAATGCATACTGTAATGATCAATTCCTGCGCCCTTAGCCAACGACCAGCCACCAGTCGAGGCAAAGTTACCGGCACCATCATACTGTTCGTCTGTCATTTCTCCGTTGTCTAAGATATCATTTTTATTAGCGAGTCCAAATGCCCACAATAAATCTAAAAGATACCGGCTGTTTTTCTCATTTAGAACAATCGGAGAATCCATATTTCCCGTCAACATCTGCTCCTCGTTTGTTGTCAAACCACCTTCAAACAAAGCTCTAAACTTTGCCTCATCAATCACTCCATCACTAATCATCTGTTTACCAAAATCTCCCCAGGCAACTGGAAGCGTCACACCCTCTTCTGGTAATACAACTTTTGAGATTGAGTCAATATCTATATCTATATTATCGGGTTCAGCAACTATCCGTGTGTCTAACCACTTTGGCGTAATAGAAATTTCAAAAACTTGAGTCAAAACCAAAATTGCCAGTAATATAATCGAGAAGCCTTTCCAAAAACTAGTGTCAGCTATAAGTTTCCTAAATTTACTAATTACTTTTTTCTTGCTTGCACGAAGAACTTTAATAGTCATAATAAGAGATTAACAGAGCAAAGATGAAAAGAAGATGAAACATTAGGAGAACGTAATTAAAACAGTTGTTCCTTTATTAAGTGTGGATTTTATAGTTAATTTTCCACCTAAAGACAAAATTGCAGAATGTGAAATAGCCAAACCTAGTCCCGAGCCTGGACTTTTTATATTGGATCCTCGAAAGAAACGTGCTAATGCCTGTGCTTGGTCGTTCCTTCCAATACCAATGCCTGTGTCTTTGATCGCAATTGCAATGCGACCGGATCGCTTAGTTAAACTTAGGATAATTTTCCCCTTAGTTTTATTATATGAAACTGCGTTATATACAATGTTACCCAAAGCGCGTTTTAGAAGTTTCTTATCCGCTAAGAGGTTTACATTTTCTTGTATATTGCCTAATACTGCTATTTCTTTGCTCTCTCCTAAAGCTTCTGCAAGCTCAGACAGATCGGTCATTATTGTACTAAGCGAAACATGCTCCATTTTTAGGTGACTGCTTTCAATTTGAGACAGAAATAACAGATCCTGAATTGTTTCATTTGCCGTATCTATTACTTTAAGAATCTCAAGGTGAGCCAAATCTCTAGTCTTTATATTCTCAACTTGAGAACGTATCACAGCCAAAGGTGTCTTTAATGTATGCGCAGCATCTGCAAAAAATTCTCTTTCATTTTTAAATATCTGCTCAAGCTTTCCGAGCATCACATTTAAAGCATCTTGAATAATCTTTAGCTCCTTTGTTGGTGAAGATATGCTAATTCTTCGGGATAGAGAAGTGGTGCCAGTAACTTCTTTTGCTTGTGCAGCTATACTCTCCAATGGAGACAGCTGTTTTTTTATAAATTTGTAACCAAGATATGTAATTGGCAAAACAATAAAGATAATAACTCCAAAAATAATACCCAGCACCCTATAAAAGGTAGCATGAAGAATTTGAGTAGAGTAGCCTACCGCAACAATTCCTTTTCCACTTTTCACCTGGACAGGCATTGCCGCAAAACGAATATTTCCTTCCGTAAAATGCACTAGTTTTTCTTCATTTAATTTTGTTGTAGCCAGGATTTTTTGCAGCTGGTGTTCAGTTGATAAAGCCACATCCACGCTGTTAGTTTCAAGTTCTGCAGCTCCATCAGGTGACAGCACAACAACTGTCATTCCTTGGCCACTGACCAAATTCTTAATAAGGTTATCTCGCTCATTGCCACGATAATTTTGCACAATAGACCTAGCTTCATTAACACCGATTAACACATGATGATCGATCTGGCGCTCAAGTGTTATCCAAAACAACAAGCTTAAAGCTATAGAAAAAAGCAGAAAAATAACTCCGGATGATACCAAATACCATAAGGCTAATCTCCCTTTAAGTGTGCTGGTAATCTTAATAAGTAGCTTATTTTTCATTATTACCTAATATATATCCTTTGCCGCGGATGGTTTTTATGAGCTTACTCTTTGTATATTTTTCCAGTTTTCGCCTTAGATTTCGAATATATACATCAACTACATTAGAAAATGTTTCAAAATCACTTCCCCAGATATGTTCCATGAGCATCGTGCGAGTTATTACCTGTCCGCTGTGAGTACCCAGATACTCCAAAACAGCAAACTCCTTGGCGGTTAGGTCAAGCTGTTTTTCATTTATTATTGCCACGTGTTCAGCGGGCTTAATAGTTAAACTACCAACACGTATAACTGGTAGGGGATTATTACTGCTTCGCCGTATGACAGCGCGAATCCTAGCAATTAACTCGGCAGAATCAACAGGCTTAGGAATATAGTCATCAGCTCCTAGATTTAAGCCTTTTACCTTATCCTCCAGTTGACCACGGGCTGTAACAATTATTGTAGGTGCTTTGTTTCCTTCTTTTCGTAGTTTTGTAAGAAGATCAAATCCAGTTCCATCTGGTAAATTAATATCCAAGACCAAGCAGTCATATTCATTAACTTCTGCCTCAACTAACCCAGTTTCTTTGGTAATTGCAACATCCACCGCAAATCCTTCCTTCTGCAAAATATCTCTAAGGTTTTTGGCAAGTGTCTTATCATCTTCAACTATTAACACCTTCATCTCACCCCCATTCTACACCAACAGTCCTAAGTAAGGCTTAGCCTTACAATAACCCCGCAAATAAGGCCCAAAAAAACTCACTCTTATTCTTCATTGACGTAATTATTAAAGGCTGGACCTTTAATAAGACCGCATTCAAGCCCCAAATCCACTAGGTTATGTAGAAGGTAGAAACAGGGGAATAAATTTTGCATCTGGAGCAAATATCCTCATCAGAGGAACAGTAAATAATATAGGAGGCGGAGAAGTGCACAGGGCGTGGGCAATTGCCCCATTTATAGCAGCTGGATGCGCAGCCATTGGTTCGTACATAGCAGTAGACGAACTCCTGAAACACCACCCACAAGTTCTAGAAACGATCGCAACCCCCTAGGAACAATTTGT
>PFSB01000012.1 GCA_002788855.1 Candidatus Roizmanbacteria bacterium CG_4_9_14_0_2_um_filter_38_17
ACTATTTGGACTGGTACAGGACTTTTTGGGAATCCAGATATTTGGAAATGATACGGTATTGCCTACTCTTGGAGGAACGACAAGCCAAGTAAATTGTACTTATGTGACACAAGAAACTTGCCAAGCTGGAACAGCTTGTGATACAAGCAACCTTTGTAAGGCTGATTGTATTGCAAATGGAATAGCTCCTAATCGAAATCTTTGGTATTGCCCAAACTAGATTCTAAATTTGTAAGTCGAGGCGATTCATGAATACGCTCACTTTTAATAACTTCCGTTACTTACAGGTAATATGCTGGAATAAAGTAGACGGTAGTTTTACCAGCTTGTCTTGGCCCTTTAATGGCAAGTATCTCTGGCTTTGCTAAATATTTATTGATAGTTGCTCTCAGGTCTCTCTTATATATTTTAGCAGGGTTATAAAATGTTGTCAAACGTCCAGCGTTTGACACACTTATTAAAAACCCAGTTTTTAATAATGTGATATATTCTAGTTATGTTCACATTTATAAGTAAGGTTTATGGGGAAATTCCCGCCTGGTCCAATACGGGTACGCCTGAACAGCCTGCGCAGATTCAGGACCTGGAGGTGCTATTTGCCAGAGCAGTGAAGTTTGCTGCCTGGGGAGCAGGAATTGGGTTATTTGTGATGATGGTTGTGGGAGGGATAAAACTTATTACATCCCATGGAGATCCCCAAGCAGCAGCTAGCGCGAAACAAACCATCACTTTTGCAGTTATTGGCTTGTTGGTAATTGTAGGCGGCTGGCTTATTTTGTTTCTACTTGGCAGGGTTCTGGGTATAAACCTCTTGCAGTTTACAATACCTATTGAAGCTTGAGGTATAGGCGGGTAAACCATGAGAGTAACCATTCACGAGTTTACAAAGGATTCAAAACCGAGCTTTACATGAAATGGATAGCTTGGCTTTAGAATCGGATATAATCGCTCGCTTAAGGCAAGGCCATTCATTTCATGAAAGGCCTTGCCTTGTTTCGCTCAGTTTGTTAAATCCTGAATGGTTACCCATGAGACAATTGACAATAATTGTTAAACATTGTTATAATATAACAATATGAATACCTTAAGTATATCAGTTACGAAAGCGCAGGTTGGTGTTATAGATAAGCTTATTAGCTTACATGGCTTTGCTAATCGAAGCGAGTTTTTTCGCGCTCTGTTGCGCTTGGTAGCAATGGAACCTGCTATAATCAATTCCGCTATAGCATTTCCGTTTGTAACTCCTGATGAAAAATCTACTGCGAAAGTCGTTGAGAGTTTTCGCAATACAAAGACATATTCACCTGAATTTTTGCAGGATTTGGAGGAAGGACTTAATGAGAGTGGTTATTTTACAAAATAATGCCTAATATTCTTCCTCTTACGCCAAAACTAAAGAGAAAACTTGTCAAACATAATCTCACTCAAAAATATAACAAGCAAATTTCTTTGCTAACAGTGAATCCCAGTCATCCTAGCTTAAATATTGAATTGCTCAAACCTAAAGAAAGAGGTATTTATAGCTTTAGGATTGATCTAAAATTTAGAGTATTGTTCTTTTTTAGCCCTGTCAAAAATGCGATTCAAGTAATTGCAATAACTGTCCACTATCGCTAAAGCTACTTTGACTGTAGGATTGACAATAATTTCCCCATCCAGCATAATTAAATTTGTATGAAATCTGTTGGGTCTAAACTCACTAAAAGGAAAACTGTATTAATGCTGTTAGTGCTTCTGTTTCTTTTTGGTCTGGCTACTAAAGTTTCAGCTGGTTGGGTGTTTTCAGGATTGGAGAATAGTGGAGAAGCTCGCGATGTAGCAGAGGATAATGGGAGTTTAAATCTAGAAGCAAGTACGCAAAAAATGGTGGATGAGTATTTTGTCAGTCTAAACTGTAGCCTTGGGGGTGTTGGATGTACTAATAAACCGGATAAATTTCACGCTTTTTATGACCGAAGCGTGTTAGGTGCTTCTCAGAAAGTAATATCTCTTGCTTATGCGTTCCCGCCCGCAAGTACTTCAAATTATCTGGCGTTTATGGGCTCAAAATCTGGGTTAATTGATAAGACCTATGCGCAAGGAATTGGTTATTCAGGGTTACAACCTATTCTTGGTCTATGGAATGCAATGAAAAATACTTCGTATGTTGTAATATTGATCGTTCTTGTATTTATGGGGATTTTGATAATGTTTAGAAAATCACTTGATCCTCAAACGGTATTGACTTTTCAAATGGCTATTCCTCGAGTTATCATAACGATTGTTCTTATAACTTTTTCATATGCTATAGCTGGTTTTGTTATTGATTTAATTTATTTAAGTATTTTATTTGTAATTCAAATTTTTGAATCTAGTAAGTTGCTTGATGTAGGTGCTATTGCGCAGGCTAAACAGGACTTTACTTCGGGTTCGCCATGGGTAATCTTTGGTTATACATTGAAATCAATTCCTGTTGACGCTGGTGGGTTATTTTCTGGAGGTAGTGGTATTCTTGTTGGTCTAGGAGCTTTTGGTCCACTGGGAATTACTTTTGGTGTGATAGCATTTATCATTGGTGCAGTTATTAGTGGTTTATTTGAAACCGTGAGTGGAGGAGGAGGTGTTGGATTAAATATCATCGGAAATATTGTTTCACCATTTGTTATGCTCATAGTTTTTGTAGGCTTAATTTCAGTTGCATTTAGATTAATTTGGATGCTGATTAATGCTTATATCCAGCTTATTATTAATATTGTTTTTGCGCCTATTATGCTCTTAGGAGACTTGTTCTCGGGAGGAGCTTCATTTTGGAACTGGTTTACTAATTTACTTGGCTTTGCAGTTGTTTATCCGGTAACTGCATTGTTGTTACTTACGGCATATGTGATAAATATTCAATTAAAAGATATTGGTGGTCTGTGGGTTGCTCCAATGGTTCCAGGTTTTTCATCAGAGGTTATTGGCTCGATAATTGGTATTGGGGTGCTGTTTATGATACCGCAAATAGTAAAGTCGGTTCAGGAGGTATTTAAACCATCTTCGCCGGTTTCAATTACTGGTGGAACTGCTGTTGCTCCACTAACAGGCGCTTTTAATATGGGTATGAATTTATTCCAGACTTATAGATTGTTCCGCCCACATCAGTTGTTGAGTAAAGAGGCGCAAGAGGGATTGGCTCATATGTCAGATGCTGTTAAGAAAACTTAGCCTTTTTTAAATTCCTCCGCGGCTTGCTTATAAGCCTGCCAAAGAATATATATAAGCATTCCATATCCCAGGTAAGAAAATGCTCTTCTGACTGCAAATGTAGATAAGTCAGCTGGGGTTAAATTGAATTTCTTCTCTATCGCTTTTGTTGCGTGATGTGTTCCCATTAAAGCGTCAATGTGGTGTAGGACTTCGGTAATTTTTTCTTTAATTTCGTTTGTTTGTAATATTGCTGCGCTTGGATTCTCTGTTATTAGCGCAACTCTGGACATAAATTTTCCTCCTATTTCTTTAATTAATTTAGCGTCTGATTCAAAAGCTCCCCTTGCTAATTGCTCTAATCCTGGGACAAGAGATAGAATATCACTTCCTTTTACCATTTCGATCCATGCTTCTATCAAAGCCCTTCCCGGTACGGCTGCGTCACCCGGAGAACTCCAGCCAGATAAATTGCGTACGTAAACATCTATTTGTTCTGCAATTTTATCTAATTCATGACGATGAACATTAATCATAATATCGCTTATCTGATTTGACGCATCAACTAGTCCAGCAAATTCTCCGTTTGCTCTATAAACTGAAGCGGTGGCGAGTTTTTGCATCTCTACTTCTTCAAAAAGCATGTCTCCTAGGCTTAGGTTAACATCCATTGGCATTCGGGTAAACAAATCAAATTGACGTTTCCCCAGCACTGCTCTATTTTCCTGGCTTGTTAGTGCACCTATTTCTATAGATTCTTCTTTATTAATAGACCTTCTCCATCTGGCGTTTAGTCCTTGTTGAAGATTATCTCCACTGGTGGTTATTATGGAAGCTTTACCTGCCTTACCTTGTCTCATTAGCTCAAAGTAGTGGCGTAGATATCCTGTCATTTCACCAAAACTTTGTTGATACTCATTAAATGTAAACCCAGGCTGTAGTTGGTTAATATTTTGTTCAAGAAAAAAGCCAAGGTTTTTACCTGTTGTTGTTGGGTCGTCTAGAGAAAAGTAGGAATCTACCCGTTCAGTTCCGGCCAGATCGCGTATTACTTCTTCTTGGGATGAGCGTAATGATTGTTCAAGAACTCTCCATAATTGTTCACGTATTGAGAAAAATTCGTCTGCTTGTTTGCTTGGCTCAACAGCATCCAGTCTTGCGCGTATTGCTGGGTTTCCAAGCAGTATTTCATCGAACTTATACCCAATATCTTCTACAAAATAAGCGGACAGTACTCCTGGCAATCTAAAAGCTAGCTGATCAAGCATGTATTTTTTTCTCTCTATTGTTAATTCATCTTTTACTAATTTATCAAAGTTATCTTTCTGTTTTACAGCTTCAGACAGTATTGTTTCGTGCTGTTCGTATTGAGAATTTTTGGCTAGCTCTTTAATATCGTCAATTTTACCTAAATAAAATACTGAGATTATTCTTTCATCTCCTGTGTCTCTTGCAAGTTGGGCTACTTTTTTTAAAGCACTTAGTGCGTCTTTGGCTTTTTTTGACTGAGGGTGGCCGTGGCTATCTATAAACCTTTGACCAAGATGCCTTGCCGCCTCGCTTACTAATTGACTACCTCCAGAAATATGACCTGTCGCTTCTTGTTCCTCTTCAATTCTTCTAACAAGTTCAAGGACTGTTTTCGAAAAGCCGTCAGCTCGCTCTGCCTCGTAGGTCATAACATCACCAGGGGTTCTTATTTGTGCTCCAAGTGCTGCTTCAAAGCGATTGGGGTTAGTAATTGATCCTTGTTTTCCTTGACTATCTAAACGAGAAATAATTGGATCCATTGCTCCCTGTAGAATGCGCCAGCCAGACTCATAGGGAGTAGAATTCCAAGTTGTCATGGTGGGCTCTGCCATTAATTCATAGGGAATTCCTGTTTCTTGTTTAATATGCTCAATAGCCTCATACAGCACGGGTAGTGAATTTGGTGAGTCTGGGTGTTTTGCATCTTTATTTACTAGCATTTTTATCATGAGTTTGTGCCAATGAGGTGAAGATGCAAGTCGGGTATCTTTCGCTAATTTATAAGTCATATAGAGTAGTCTGGACATGCCTGACATGTCTTGAATTATTAACTGGCTATATTCGTCATATCTTCTGCGCATCATTTGTTCTTGGTGCATTGCGCGCATTTCTTTCTCTAGATAAAGTCCTTGTATCATTCTTCCATCTTCTTTGGGTAATGTGGCAAAAGCAACGTCAATTTTTTGATGATGATGTGTAAAAATATAGTGCTGCCTAGCTCGTCTAATTCCGTCAACAATATAGCTTTTTCGAGAATCAAGCTTACTTATTATTGTCTTCTCTCTATCGGCAATTGCAACATTTCCTTCTCTTATGTCATAATCTACTTCTCTTGCCACCAAAGATTGCTCGTGTGCGAGCATGTCTTGATATACTCTTTGCTCGGCAGGAGAAAGAATATAGTCGGTTTTATGTTTAAATTCTCCTAGCGTCAAGCTAAGTATATTTTCAATTGGCTCACCAGATTCAATTTGCGTTTTATATCTAAAATGTAGTTGGTTGAATAATTTATAATCAGAATCTGTAAACTGCTCATCTATTCTGGCTACTCGTTCGTTGGCAGGAACATTTTCCCAAGCTATTCTTAGCTCTCTTGCAGATGCTGACAAACTACGATCACTTCCTGCTTTGTTTTTGACCATGTTCCAGACTTGGATTCCACGTGATTTAAATTCTGCCCCTTGGGTCATATTTATCTGTCCTATTAAATCCTCCTCTGTGAGAAAATAGCCATTGTTATAGTCAGCTTGCTCATCTCGAGAGAGTGGTTGATTTAAAACTGTTTTTTTGTGTTGAAGAAAAAACCAACGCCTTGCTTTTTCTCCAGCAAAATTCATTAATGCCTGGTCATAAAAACGATTTGCAGTCATAGTCAACCGCCTTCGCTCTGGCTGTAAAATTGGGTCGATTCCTCTTCCGGTTAAATTTTCTAACCAACGAATGGGGATCTGTTTATAAATATCTGCTGATGCTTTTGCGTCTGTGCTTAAAAGAAGTCTTTTTAAGACTCCATGCTGGGCTACTTGCTCGGCAAACTCACGAGAAACTAGTTGCTTCCAGCGATGTGCGAGTACTTGCGCTTGTGTTCTTGTTAAGCCCTCTCGTTCCAGAAATCCTATACCTTGAGTGGTAATATAGTCTTTAAGTGCCGACATTTTATAATGTATGGTCATATCTACCTCTATATCTCCAATTGGGTCTGCTGTTAGGTCTTCAAGCACTGAATCAAGAACTCTCTCCCACCCTTGAGGACCTTGTGATATTAAAAATTGTTGTTCGGGGGTTAGAAATGTAGAATTTTGCGTATGAAAACCCTCGGACCCTCTTTGTCCTAAAAGGATAGCGTCGCGCAAGTCGTATATAAGCTGGTTTTGAATTGCTTGTATTTCTGGTGCATTGGTAAAGTCCAGCTGTTCTAACTGCTCTTGCTGTGTTTGTAATTCATGTAGAGACAGCCTAGCGTGTTGTCCCATTTCTCTTAATCTATTAATAAATCCTCTTAATCTTTCTGCGTGTGGGCGCATTGGCTCAAATTCAGGATTTGTCATAGTTTCTGAATTGTTTATTTGGTCTGTATAGTCATCTAGGTCTAGATTCCTGGTTTCTCTATTTTCAGGCCCATCTTGTCCACCACTAGCGGACAACAACTCTCTTCCTTTTACTAAATTACAAAATTTGTCTTTAAATTCTTCTGGTGGGATCTCTTCGCTTAAAATTTCGTTAAATAGTTCTGCATCCAATTCCCCGTCGTATTTACCATTTGTTTGTCTTTTTCCATATTTTGCTTCGTAGGCAGTGTCTCCCGTGCTAACTCTGTCTCTAATTTCAATAAGCGCCTTTTTTGCTGCGTTAATCGCAATTGCTTCTATATTAGAGTTTTCTTCTGTATTTGTTGACATCTTTTTGTATAGACTAAATAGCTTTGTTCTAAATCTTACGGCTAGATCTGACTTTCCTCCTCTATGTGTCGCTTCAAGCATAATACGGCTTAG
>PFSB01000013.1 GCA_002788855.1 Candidatus Roizmanbacteria bacterium CG_4_9_14_0_2_um_filter_38_17
TATTTTTCATTTTTCTGTAATTTCTCGATTAACTTTTGACGAGTTTCTGCAGAAATATCATCCAAACCATCAACAAAAGCAATCAGTGCTTCTTCGCCAAATTGACCAGTGAAACTGCTCATTGTCTGATTTAACAGAGATAGTAAGACATTTTTCTGTCTAACTGCTGGTTTATAGACGTGGGTTTTTCCTTCCAGTTTTCGTTTCAGTAAACCCTTGTCTACCAGGCGGGTCATAATAGTTTGGATGGTGTTGTAAGCAATCTCCCGATTCTGGTCCAAGCACTCGACAACATCTCGGGCAGTGCAATGCTGCCTTTTCCAAATACAACCCATTACTTCCTGTTCCAATGGTCCCAATGAGACATTTTTCATATTTACAAGTGTAGGACTTTATAGTTAATTATTCAATAGGAATGAAGACTTCTTTTGTATATCGCCACAAACTGATAGAAAGTTTATTGCTATTTTATTTTTCCTTTATTAGACTGTAGCTATTAGAAAGTAAAGGCCTAACGAAACAATCGGGGCTAGTTCCGGAGACAATCAAAGTATCAAGAGTCTTATTTATAGATAAAACAGCTATGTCAGACATAACAAGACTAATCGAACCATTTGAATTAAACCATGGCTTTGGAGAGAACCCTGCAAATTATGTCCGCTTTGGACTGAAAGGGCATAATGGTTGGGACTTAAAGACGAAGTTTCCAGATAACACCTCAAGGTTTTAGAAACATTTTGTCTTCTTGGCCATCCAAATTTTATGTTCAAGGCAACGAAGGGAATGATGGCTTCGGTCTGTACTTTGAAGTAATTATCCAGCTATATAACACTTATAAATTAACTTATGCGCACTGTAAGTCTATTGAGAGTTTTGAGAATAGAAACGAAGGCGACCCGATGGCTATTAGTGACAATACTGGCAACAGTACCGGAAGTCACCTGCACCTAACAGTGAAGCGAGGGCAACTCTCAAACGGTAAGTTCACAAGTGATAACTATAACAATGGATACTTTGGAGCAATTAACCCACAAGAATTCTTTGACGAGTTAAGAAAGTATAAAGTTGTAGCTTTCTGGTCAGTTGTTGTTAATACAGTCAGAAAATGGCTAACAGCAGATGAATATATTGAGAACTAATTTTCTATGAGCAATAAACCAGTTGATACCGTCAGTATGCTAGAACGCGTTGCTAAACTCGAAGAACGAGTTGGACGTAGTTTTTCGTTTCCTATTTAAAGGTTTGGAAAAACTGCAAGATTTCATTCGAATTAAAGTTTGATCAAACACTATACGAGCATGAAGTTGTCGGAGTTATTTTCAGAGCAAAAGATTTAGATAACTATTTTATGATCGAGATTAGAGGAGATAATCCTAACGGCTCATCTAAGCCTAAATCTTTAACTCCGCATATAAGGTTTAAATCCGGTTGGAAAGCAACTATAGATAAAGAAATCGTTCAATTCGATTTTAAAAAGTTTAGAAAAATTGAAATTCATATTTATGAAAAAGAGGCAAAGTTCTTTAATAAAAAACTTTTCTGGAATGGTAGGTTTCAGAGCGCATTGTGACGGCCAAGGAGGTATTGTTCGTAATCTATAAATAGAACCCCTACTTGACTGATTAAAGATCTTATAATTGGAGATAGTTTTTGATACCAATATGGCTCTTTAGTGTAGTGAGTTGTAAAATTAAGTCTGGAGTAACTAAATTTCGTAGGTTCAAGCGAAATACGGTTACCCGCTTACGTATTACATATCTTTGTTTTACGTGTAACTGGGTTATTTTGTTTAAAACCGGGTTTTAAAATAAACGGAATTTACTCTAACCCGAGGGTTGGGGTAGGGCTTGTTTTGGCTCTATTAAAAACTGGGTTTTTAATAAAATATCTTGTATAAATGGTGGCTGACCCTAACTCACTAGTTATTTTAAAACCGGGTTTTAAAACAAAGTTTGGGCTGTATATAAGCTACACGTAACCCCGGGGTTGTAAATAAGATTATGGTGAATAGGTCTTTCCATAGCATCCTTTGGACTTGATGTATTCTTTGGCTTCGGCGGCTTTTTCTGAACAGAACCATTCTTCGTCAATATCTAGCTGCACAATAGTGACGGAGTATACACCACACCCAGGAAACATATAGGTCTTTTGATGAACCTGCCTGATTAATATTAACCTTGATAGCGCACTTTGGATCAGGTGTCACCTTCTGACTACAAACTTCAGAATATAACCCAATCTTACCTTGTCTAGCTATATCTCCTTCTTCTCTTAAGTGTTTAGCTTGAGTAGTATAAGTACTGGTAACCCTCCCATATCCCTCTCTTGCCATAACCTCATTAATCAACTTATCACCCACATGCACCAAAGCAATTGACCTCTCATGTGATCCTCTAAAAATCTCACTCAATTTCACCCTCTTACCTCCTACCAGCTCTTCCAATCTATCCTTTGCTTCTTCCCCATAACAAAACTCTAACTCAGGAGTGTTAATATCAGCTAGTCTCACCTTTAATCCATCGGTGGTCTCAAAAGTATCTCCATCAATAATCCTTGCAACTTCTAATGTATTTTGCTCACTTCATAATTTGTTATTGTTAAATAGCAATCCCAAATTAAGAAAAGCTGAAACCAATAGAACAAGCCATATAATTATAGTCTTGCTTTTCTTTTTCCTTGCCACTTAAGTTAATTATAGCTTTATTATTCTTTCTGTTCCTAGTACTTTCACGCTATTGCTATCTTCTACAGTAATTGCTTCGCCGTCTTTTAGGAGATAGAGTCTACGGCCCGCTTTCCAGTGGAATTTGATTTGTTCTAGTTGCTCTTCTCTGTAATGAGGGTAGATCTCAAAATCTATTAGGCCTAAGCCTGGGAAGATGCTTGCACCTATCTCTGGATCATCAAGGAAGAGCTCTGAGGTGTACTGGGTTTGGGAACAGACCATGCTACCAGCACTGGACCCAACATAAATAACTCCCTTACTAATAAGTTTGGGAATTAGCTTATTAAGCTCGAGCCTTCGGAGCCAGTAAAGCAGGTATCCTGGCATGCCTCCTGCCATCCAGATAAGATCTGCTTGTTTTAGCTTAGATGCTACGTCTACCTTGTGGTAGTTTTCTAGTTCTAATATCTCCAGGCTTTTGGATATAGATTTTGCAACAGTAATTGATTCACTAGTTTTCCAACTACCCCAAAACTCTCCATTGGCGGCTGTAGGGATATATGTAATATGTTTGCTTGATAAATCACCGGCAAACTCTTTAAGTTTTTTTATACTATCAGGATGCTTTGCAGTAGATGCGAGAAAAAGCTTCATTTTGAAATTTTATCACACCAAAATATTTGGTAAAATGCGGGTATGACCCAGAAATATCCATCTAACCAAGAGTTAGCTCAGACTTTGGGTAATGTGGCGGCTGTTTATGAGATTATGGGAGAGAGTTTTTTTAAGATCCGGGCGTATAAGAATGCGGCGGACGCTGTCGAACAATCAAACGAAGAGATAAAGGATATCTGGGAAAAGGGAGCTCTCCAGAAAGTGCCAGGAATAGGAGCGAGCATCGCCCAACATATTGATGAGATTTTTAAAACGGGTAAAAGTCGCCATATAGAAATGGTGTTAGCAAAGGCACCAGTGACAGTATATAAATTACTGGAGTTACCAGGTGTGGGACCTAAAACAGCTGGTAGGCTAGCTTTTGAGCTAAAGCTTTCCAATCCAAAAACACTTTTTGCCGATCTAAAGTTGGCAGCTGACAATAACCTCATAGCTGGGCTTGAAGGCTTTGGCCAAAAATCCCAGGATGAAATCATTGAATCAATAAAACGCTTCAAAAAGACAAGTAAGCAAGAAAAAAGAGTACTTACATCAGATGCTTTAGCACTTGCTGATAGATTTGTTGAATATATGAGCAGTTGCCACGAGCTATCAGAAATTCAGGCTTTGGGCTCTTTAAGAAGACAAAAAACTACGGTTGGAGATCTAGACTTTGCTGTGGTAACAGATATACCCGGGAAAGTTGTAGAGCATTTTACAAGCTGGGGAGAGGTTCAAAAAATCTTGGCAGCAGGGGAAAATACTGCTAGGATTATTCATGTATCTGGAACCCAGATAGATATTAAAACAACCACTAAAAGTATGTATGGCTCAATGCTGCAGCACTTTACTGGATCTAAAGAGCACAACGTAGCTTTGCGCGAATATGCCCAGAAAAACAATTTATCTTTATCTGAAAAAGGCATAAAAGACTCTAAAAGCAAGCTTACAAAATTTAGTAGTGAAAAGGGGTTTTATAATTCCTTAGGGATGGATTTTATTCCCCCTGAAATGAGAGAAAATAGAGGAGAGATAGAGTTGGCTTTAGCTCATAAGTTGCCAAAATTGGTTGATCAAAAAGATATTAGGGGAGATCTGCATATACATTCTAATTTTCCAATTGAGCCTAGTCATGATCTTGGCAAGGATTCGATGGCTAGTATTATTAAGCAAGCGGAAGAGCTAGGATATAAATATATAGCTTTCAGTGAACATAACCCCCAAAAAGGACTATCTAATGAAGAAAAACTAAGACTAATAGTTAAGAAAAAAGCAGTAATAGATAAACTTAATACTGATATAGTTGTTCTAAACTCGCTGGAGGTTGATATTTTGCACGATGGGACACTGCCGCTTGACAATAAGGCTCTGATCCAACTGGATCTAGTGATAGTCTCACTCCACTCAAGTTTCAGGCAAAACAAAGAAGATATGACGAAAAGAATTCTCAAAGGGTTGTCGCATCCTAAAGCTAAGGTCATGGGTCATCCCACAGCTCGGCTGATTCAGCAAAGAGAAGGAGTGGATGCAGACTGGAGCAAGGTATTTAGATTTTGTGCTGAAAATGGCAAAGCTCTGGAAATAAACGCTAGTGGAGACAGACTTGATTTGCCTGAAGACCTGGTAAAGGAAGCAAAAGAATATGGAGTGATGTTTGTGCTAGGAACAGATGCGCACGAAGCGGCAGGCTTAATGAAGATGCCCGCAGCTATCTCAGTTGCACGCAGAGCCTGGTTAGAATCTAAAGATATAATTAATACCTGGCCAGTAGATAAGTTTAAAAAATGGTTGTATGATGAGAAGAGTTAGGGAAGGATGTGATATGAAATGAATACAGGATTATATATATTTATAGCAATAGTTGTAGTGGCAGGATTCGTCTGGAGTCTATACAATGGACTTGTTACCGTTAGAGAAAGAATCAAAGAAGCATGGAGCGGTATTGATGTTCAACTAAAGCGTAGAGCAGATCTGATTCCTAACCTTGTTGAAGCAGTGAAGGGATATGCAAAGCATGAAAGCCAAGTCTTTGAGAATGTGACAAAAGCACGCTCAGCGATCATGGGAGCAACAACACCAAAACAAGCAGCAAATGCTGATAATATGTTAACAGGTGCCCTAAAAAGCCTATTTGCAGTAGCAGAAAACTACCCAACATTAATGGCTAGTACGAGTTTTCAGAATTTACAGCGACAGCTCGAAGACACTGAGGATAAAGTGGCATTTTCACGCCAATTTTATAACTCAAACGTCTTAGACTTTAATACCAAAATTAAAGTGTTTCCAAATGTATTAATTGTTGGAATGCTTGGATTTACTGCGGTTGAGTTTTTTGAAGCAACAGAAGTAGAGCGAGAAAACGTTAAAGTTAAGTTTTAAGTCACAGGCTCATAAATAGTGAATATACACCAGCAAATTGCAGGTAATAAGCGTAAAACATACATCGTGATGGTGTTATTTGTGCTGTTTATATCAACTATGGCCTATGTATTTGGGGAGGCAGGAAGTGGCTATGGTTGGATCTACGGAATAATTGCCTTAGTGTTTTCTGTATTTGGGAGCTTTGGTAGTTATTTCTATAGTGATAAGGCTGTACTGGCTCTTTCTAATGCCAAACTAACGGATAAAAATCGTGACTATGATTTCTATACAGCTGCAGAGAATATGAGGATTGCTTCAGGTCTTCCCATGCCAAAGCTATATGTCATTGAAGATCAGGCTCTAAACGCCTTTGCTACGGGTCGGGATCCTGAGCATGGTGTAGTTGTAGCAACGCGTGGATTGCTTCAGCGTTTGGATCGCTCAGATATTGAGGGAGTGGTAGCTCACGAAATGAGCCATATTAAGAACTTTGATACGAGGCTCATGATGATAGTTGCCATTTTGGTTGGTTCAGTAGCGCTTCTAGCTCATTTTTTTATGCGCAGTATGTTTTGGGGTTCTGGAAACAGGGATAAAGGAAAAGGTGGAGGGATAATGATTGTGCTTGCAATAGTTTTTGCAGTATTAGCGCCCATTATTGCTACGCTTATTCAGTTAGCTATCTCGAGAAGACGTGAGTATTTGGCAGATGCATCAGCCGCTAACATGACTAGGAATCCTGAGGGATTAGCAAGTGCTTTGGAAAAAATATCTGTTGATCACGCTGTTTTGCAAACTGCTACTTCTGCAACAGCTCATCTTTTTATTTCCAATCCATTTAGATCAAAAGAAGCGCGCTCCTGGTTTACTAATTTTTTCAATACCCATCCACCTATTGAGGAGAGAATCAAGATTTTACGGGGAATGTAGTTAGAGTGAGGGAATTATTTCGTCAGATAACTGCCCACAAAATCCACATTTAGCAACTAGTGGCTCAATTGATGAACCAATGAGTCTTTCGTCAATTCCAGCTTGTCTTTCTAAAAGCGTAAGTCTTATTAATTGATTTGAACCGAGACAGTGCTCTCCTAGGGGGTTATTGTGTTCAGGTATAATGTACGCAGTATTTGAACATTCTGGTTCAGAATATTCAGCACAGAACTCAGGACTAACACTTACTGGTCTTAATTTGAAACCCATTCAGAGTATTATATAACCAATTCTGGAGTTATGGCGTTACTAGTGTATTAAAGGCTAAGCCTTCCATTTCATGAAGGGCTTAGCCTTATACTCGCATATTTTGTTAGATTATGAATGGTTATTTGTAGCACTCTAGACAAATGAGTGCTAATATGTTATAGTTTTTTTTATGGAACCAAATAAGTTTACACAAAAGTCGCAAGTTGCTTTAGCCCGTGCCCAGGAACTTGCACGTGAATACAAGCATAGTGAAATTAATGATCTGCACTTATTAGCTGGCTTGTTAGGTGAAGGAGAAGGGGTTATAGCTGAGATTTTTACCCATCAGAAAATAGCTATTAATAAAGCGTTACAAGAAGTTATGGCTGCTATTGGGGACCTTCCAGCACTTTCTGAAGCACAGGATGTTAGTGTTATATCTCCAGCGCTGCGAGATGTTTTAGCAGAGGCGGAATCATCCTCTAAAAAAATGGGCGATGAATATATCTCCCGAGAGCATCTTTTACTGGCAATAATGGAAAAAGGGGCAAATGGTCAGCTCATGCTTAATAAACTAGGTCTTGAGATAGATGCTGTTAAAGAGGCGCTTGAGGCAGTGCGGGGATCACAGAAAGTAACAACTGCCGACCCTGAGGGCACATATAATGTGATTGAGAAATATACAACTGATCTAACAAATTTAGCTCTGAACAATAAACTGGATCCAGTAATTGGTAGGGATGAGGAAGTTAGACGGCTTATGCAGGTTTTAGCAAGGCGAACTAAAAATAATCCAATTCTTTTGGGTGATCCAGGGGTTGGTAAGACCGCTATAGTTGAGGGAATGGCGCAGAGAATAGCTACGGGTGATGTTCCAGATGTGCTTAAAGGAAGACATATTATTGCGTTGGATATGGGAACTTTGCTGGCAGGAGCTAAGTTTAGAGGAGAGTTTGAGGAAAGACTTAAAGCTCTACTAGCTGAAGTTGAAAAAGGGAAGGGCAAATATATTCTTTTTATTGATGAGGTGCATACATTGGTGGGCGCTGGAGCAGTAGAAGGAGCAGTTGACGCATCCAATATGCTCAAGCCAGCCTTAGCTCGTGGTGGATTACATGCGATTGGAGCAACCACAGTTAGCGAATATCGAAAGTATATTGAAAAGGATGCGGCACTAGAGCGCAGGTTCCAGCCTATTAATGTAGGAGAGCCCACAGTTGAAGATACTGTAGCAATACTTCGAGGTCTTAAGGAGAAATATGAACTTCATCATGGAATAAAAATAACAGATGAAGCTGTGCTGGCAGCAGCGACTTTATCTGATAGATACATAGCAGATAGATTTTTACCAGACAAGGCGATTGATCTTATTGATGAGGCAGCTGCAAGGCTTAAAATTGAAACCCAGAGCATGCCTGAGGAACTGGATAAACTGCAACGCAAGATTACTCAGCTAGAGATTGAATACCAGGCAGTAAAGAAAGATAAGGATAAAAGCGCTAAAGTAACAGAAATAAACAAAGAATTAGCTGATCTAAAAGAAAAACAGCAGGGTTTGTCAATGCGCTGGGAGGCACAAAAAACGATTATTTCGGGTGTACAGGAACTTAGAGAGCAACAGGATAAATTGCGTATTGAATTAGAAAATGCTGAGCGTGATGTAAAGCTAGAGGAAGCAGCTGAAATTAAGTATGGCAAATTGCCAGAACTAGATAAAAAGCTTAAGGAAAAAGAAGCAGAGTGGAAAAAGATTCCTGAAGATCAACGCCTTCTGCAAGAAAATGTCACCGAGCAGGATATTGCCAGAGTTGTTTCCCGTTGGGTAGGCGTACCTGTAACAAGGTTGTTAAAATCGGAGGCAGATAAACTTGTTAACCTTGAACAGGAATTACAAGAGATTGTTATTGGGCAGGATCACGCACTGACTCAAGTAGCAAAAGCTGTTAGGAGAAGCAGAGCCGGTATTAGTGAAGAAGGGAGACCAGTAGGGGTATTCTTATTTTTGGGTCCCACAGGAGTTGGTAAAACTGAAACTGCCAAAGCATTAGCTGAAAAATTATTTGGAGATGAAAAATTGCTTACAAGAATAGATATGAGTGAGTATCAGGAGTCACACACAGTAGCGAGATTAATTGGAGCACCTCCTGGATATGTTGGGCATGACGAAGGTGGACAGCTTACAGAAGCAGTAAGGCGAAAACCTTATTCAGTTATTCTGCTAGATGAAATAGAAAAAGCAAATCCTCAAGTATTTAATGTTTTTTTGCAGTTGTTTGATGATGGAAGACTTACAGATAGTAAGGGTAGAACCGTGGATTTTTCTAATACGATTATTATTATGACTTCGAATATAGGGAGTGATCTTTGGAAAGAAGGTAAAAATGCATCTGACTTTGAAAGTGAAGTAATGGAAAAAGTTAACCATACTTTTAAACCTGAGTTTATTAATCGTATAGATGCGATTATTCTCTATAACAGCCTATCTAAAGAAATGCTCTTTAAAATAGTTGAGGTAAAGCTAAAAGCTGTCTATGCGAGACTAGCAAAGCAGGGAATAACGGTAGAGATAACCATGGCAGCTAAAAATTACCTCTCTGAAAAAGGGTTTGATGAAACGTATGGGGCCAGGCCCTTAGCAAGGCTGATAGAAAATGATATTCTTGATGAGTTGGCTCTGCAGATTGTTGATGGAACCATTAAAGAGGGTGACAAAGTAAAAATCGACTCTAAGGATGGAAGAATCGTATTCTCTTAGATAAATAACATATGAAGATCGGATCTTTATGTGAACTTGTTCGGTGGGGGTAAAGAGGGTACAATATGGGCATGAAGGCTAAGATAACTCCTGATGAAGTAAAGCATATTGGAGAGCTTGCGAACCTTAAGATAGCTACAAAAGATCTAGAGAAATACGCGAGTGATTTAAGTGAGGTTATTAGTTATGTTTCTAGAGTTCAAAAGGCTGATGTTAAGGGAGTTTTGCCAACAAATCAGGTTACAGGGCTATCTAATGTGTTTAGGGAAGATGTTGTTGATTCCTCAAGAATGCTTACACAAAGCGCGGCTTTATCTAATGCAAAGAGAAAACACGATGGATATTTTGTAATAGATTCAATCTTCTAATATGCTTCTTGACGAAACAATATCAAATCTATCAAAAAAACTAAGATCTAGAGAGCTTTCTTCGGTTGATTTGGTTAAAGATGCATACAAAAATATAGACAAATATAATAGCAAGATTAACTCCTTTATAACACTGCAAGATAAGAATGATGTTTTAAAAGAGGCTGAATTATCTGATAAAAATAGAGATATAGATTCCTCTCCCTTAAATGGTATCCCATTTGTGATGAAGGATTCTTATGTAACTTGTGGGATTAGGACTACTTCTGCATCTAAAGTCTTGGAGGATTATGTACCACAATACAGCGCTACTGTTTATCAGAAACTTCTTGATTCTGGAGCAATATTAATAGGAAAAAACAATATGGACGCATGGGGACACGGTGGAACAAATGAGAATTCTGATTTTGGGCCTGTCAAAAACCCTTGGGATGTTTCGCGCGTAGCTGGGGGATCTGGAGGAGGAACAGCTGCTTCTGTATCTATCAGAATGACTGCTTTTGGGATTGGAGAGGATACGGGAGGTTCAATCCGTAACCCGGCAGCCTGGACAAATACGACTGGTTTAAAGGTAAGTTATGGGCGTGTGTCCAGATATGGCTGCATTGCTTATGCTTCTTCTTTTGATACAGTTGGACCAGCGGCAAAAACAGTTGAAGATTGTGCTTATGTTTTGCAAGAAATAGCTGGTGTTGATTCTAAGGATGCAACTAGCTCACCAGTAGAAGTGCCTAACTATTCTAAAGATTTAGCTAAAAGCATTAAAGGAATGACAGTCGGAATCCCTGAAGATTTTTTTAGTGAGGGATTAGATCAGGAAATTCACAAAGCTATAGATGAAGCTGTAGAAGTATATAGAAGTTTGGGGGCCGTAATTAAAAAAGTAAAGTTTTCGCTACTAGATTATGCAATACCAGTCTACTACTTAATTGGTCCCAGTGAAACTAGTTCTAATTTGGCCCGCTTTGATGGCCTGCGTTTTGGAAATGGAAGAGATAAATTTACAGATGAAACAAGTAGAAGAATAATGATAGGTACCTACAGCCTATCTTCTGGTTATTATGATGCATATTACAGACGAGCTCAGTGCGTTCGAACACTATTTATTAAGGAATATGGCGAGATGCTTTCTAAATGTGATGTACTTTTGGCTCCAGTGACGCCATATGCTCCAACAAAAATAGGAGAATTGGTAAGCGATCCTTTACAGAATCTTTTGGTAGATATTTACACAGTAACTACAAATCCTGTAGGTATACCGTCTCTTGCCTTGCCCTGTGGATTCGATACTAATAAATTACCAATAGGTATGCAGATTATGGGATCAATGTTTAGTGAAGATTTGTTACTAAGGATGGGGCACGCTTATCAAATGGAAACAGATTGGCATAAAGTTAAACCGCCAATACTGGATAAATAAGATGACTAATAGCAAATATACACCAATAATAGGGTTGGAGATACATATTGAGCTGGGGACGGCGAGCAAGATGTTTTGTGGCTGTAAGAATGATCCCTTTGGGGCAGAAAAACCCAATATTTACACCTGCCCAGTTTGCCTTGGTTTGCCGGGAGCGCTACCTGTACCAAATAAAAAAGCAGTTGACTGGGTGATAATGTTAGGTCAGGCCTTGGGTTGTAAGATCGCTAAAAATTCAAGGTTTGACCGAAAGAATTATTTTTATCCGGATTTACCAAAAGGGTATCAGATTAGTCAATACGATGAGCCACTGGCAGTGGGTGGTGAACTTGCTGGTGTACATATAACCAGAGTTCATTTGGAAGAAGATACGGGAAAATTAATACATGCAACAGTTAAGAATAAGAAAGTTAGCCTTGTGGATTTTAATCGGAGTGGAGTAGCATTGGTAGAGATAGTAACAGAACCAGATATTAGAAGTAGTGAGCAAGCAGTGATGTTTTTGAAACGATTGCGCCAGATTGTGCGTTACTTAGGTATATCTGATGCAGATATGGAAAAGGGGTCGATGAGGATAGAGCCAAATATCTCTCTTTCCAGGTATGTCAACTCAGTACATTCCAGGAATGTACAGGAATTGCCTAATTATAAGGCGGAGGTGAAGAATATTAATTCGTTTAAGTTTGCAAAAAAAGCTATTGATTATGAATTAAAACGACATGAGGAGATTCTAGAAAAAGGCCAAACACCAAAACAAGAAACCCGTGGCTGGGATGAGAAGAAAAATATTACTGTTTCACAGAGACTTAAGGAGGAGGCGAATGATTATAGATATTTTCCCGAGCCAGACATTCCTCCTATGAACTTTGCTAAGCCCTACCTGGATAGAATAAGAGCAGAGATTCCTGAATTGCCAGATCAAAAATTTAACAGATATATTAAAGAATATGGGCTTTCAGAATATGATAGTGAAATATTGTCTGTAAATCGAGAAGTAGCATTATGGTTTGAAGAGTCTGTTGCTGCATATGTTCAGACTGTTACCTCGGGGATAAAACAGAAGAAAAATGTGCAACCATCCGCTTATGCAAAAGTCATTGCAAACTGGATTACCGGAGACTTGGCTAATTTGCTTAAAAAAGATAAAGTTAAGATTGGTGAGATAAAGTTATTGCCTGCACACTTAGCGGAGTTGCTTTATCTTGTAGATAAGGGTGAGATATCTTCAACAGCAGCTAAAAGAGTATTTATCAAAGTATATAAAACCGGTGAAACTCCCTCTAATATAGTTAAAGAACTAGATTTGGGAATTGATCAGAATAGTTCTGCTCTTAAAAAAATAGTTGAGGAAGTAATGAACACAAATTACAAAGCAGTTGAAGAGCTTAAGGCCGGAAAAGGGGCAGCTATCGGCTTTTTAATTGGGCAAGTGATGCAAAAAATGAAAGGCAAAGCTGATGCAATA
The DNA here is from genome assembly GCA_002788855.1 of Candidatus Roizmanbacteria bacterium CG_4_9_14_0_2_um_filter_38_17. Classification (NCBI taxonomy): domain Bacteria; phylum Candidatus Roizmaniibacteriota; species Candidatus Roizmanbacteria bacterium CG_4_9_14_0_2_um_filter_38_17. The sequence continues at coordinate 12,868 of PFSB01000013.1, forward strand.
ACAGTGAGTAAGCTAATTAAGGAGTTATTGGTAAATAAGTAATGAGTAAATTTGTCCATCTACATGTCCATAGTGAATATTCCCTTCTTGATGGCTTGGCTAAACTTCCAAAATTAATAAAGAGAACCAAGGAACTTGATATGGATGCTGTTGCTTTAACAGACCATGGCGCTATGTATGGGGCGTATAATTTTTATCGTGAAGCAACAAAGGCAGGAATTAAGCCAATCATAGGATGTGAGGTTTATCAGGCGGAAGGATCAATTTATGATGAACCGCCACCGGGTAAGAAAAAAGATAGATATCATCTGTTGCTTTTGAGCAAAAACGAAACAGGATACAAAAATCTTATGAAACTGACGTCAATAGCTCACCTTGACGGATTTCATTATAAGCCTAGAATCGACCTAGATGTTTTAGCAAAATATAGTGAGGGTTTAATCTGTCTCTCAGGCTGTCTGCAAGGTCTTTTAAACCAATATATATTGCACGATGAAGATAACAAAGCAGAAGAGCTTGTGCAGAAATTCATGAAGATATTTCCAGAGGACCATTATTATCTTGAGTTGCAGAGGCACCCGGGAATTACTGAGTTAAATAAGGTGAATGATAAACTTCTGGATCTATCGAGAACCTATGGCATTCCTGTTGTTGCGACTAATGACGTTCACTATCTTAAAAAAGAGCATGCAGAGGCTCAGGAGATTCTGCTGTGTATTCAAACCCAGAGTACCATGCTCGAAAAAAATAGACCACTTTCGATGATAGATACACCAGATTTTTATATGAAATCCGCTCTTGAAATGCAAGAGCAGTTCCAAGATATACCTGAGGCGATAGAAAACACTGTAAAAATTGCAGAAATGGTAGATATTAAGATTAAAGAGGGTAAATTGATTCTACCTCCATTTGAGGTGCCAGATGGCTCAAAACCTAGAGATTATTTGCGAAAAATAAGCTTAGAAAAATTACCATCTAGATATACCAATGCTAGTGAGGAAGTAAAAAAAAGACTGAAATATGAGTTAGAGGTGATTATTAGCAAGGGATATGCAACTTATTTCCTGATTGTGGCAGATTTTGTGAATTGGGCTAAAAAGCATGGCATCGCAGTTGGTCCAGGTCGTGGGTCGGCGGCTGGATCATTAGTTGCCTACTTGCTTGGAATAACTGCTCTGGACCCAATTGATCTCGAACTGCCTTTTGAGAGATTTTTGAATCCTGACCGCCCATCCTCGCCAGATATTGATTTAGATTTTGCGGATAATAGAAGGGATGAGGTTATTGAATATGTTGTTAAGAAGTATGGAGAAGATCATGTAGCGCAGATAATCACATTTGGGTCCATGGATGCTCGACAGGCAATTCGTGATGTAGGTCGGGCACTAGGAATGCCATACTCTGCGCCTGATCGAATTGCTAAATTGATTCCACCAAACTTTCAGGGATTTAAAAAGACAATTGACGACGCACTTGAGGAGTCTAAAGAGCTTAAGATGGCGTATAGTAGTGAAGATGAAACCAAAAAATTACTTGATTTAGCTAAGCAACTTGAAGGTGTATCTAGACACGCATCGGTGCACGCTGCCGCGGTTGTTATAGCAGATAAGGATTTGACGGAATACACACCACTCCTTCGAGAATCAAAAGGAAATAAGATTATTACACAGTACGATATGTATGCTTTGGATATCAATGCTGATTCAGACGGGAGAGCTATTGGGCTACTTAAAATGGACTTTTTAGGTTTACGGACCTTAACAATTCTCCAAAGTACAGTTGAGTACATTCAACAGACTCGGGGGAAAACACTCGATGTATATAAATTGCCAATAGGCGATAAAAAAACATATGAAATGATCTCAAGCGGTGAAACGACGGGAGTATTTCAACTTGAAAGTAGGGGAATGAGGCAATTAGCAAAAAAGCTAGAACCAAATAAGTTTTCGGACATATCAGCTATGGTTGCTTTGTATAGGCCTGGACCTATGCAGTGGATTAATGATTTTATTGCTGGCAAGCAAAATCCAAATAAGATTAGGTATCCGCATCCAGATTTAAAATCTGTGCTATCTGAGACATATGGTATTGCCGTTTATCAAGAGCAATGTATGCAAATTGCCAATCAGCTAGCTGGATATAGCATGGTTGAGGCAGATGCATTACGTTATGCCATCGGTAAGAAAAAGAAAAAAGCTATGCAGAAAGAAAAGATTAAGTTTATTGCTGGCTGCCAAAAAAATGGCTACAACAAAGAGGTGGCAGAAAAAATATGGTCTCTGATTGAAAAATTTGCTGCGTACGGCTTTAATAAGCCACATTCTGCTTCCTATGGACTTATTGCTTATCAGACAGCATATATGAAGACTCACTACCCTGTGGAGTTTATGACTGCTGTACTTTCCGCAGAGAGTCGAGCAACTTCTGGCCCGATTAGAGATGAAAAAATGGCACAAGCGGTTAAGGAATGTAAAAGAATGAAGATCAAGTTATTAACTCCAGATGTCAATAAATCAATGTCTGACTTTGCGATTGAGAATAATAATTCAATTAGATTTGGATTATCTGCTGTTAAAAATGTTGGCCGCGCGGCAATTGAGGTGTTATTGGCTGCAAGAATAAAAGGAGAGGATTTCAAATCACTTAGTGATTTTACACGTAAGGCTGACTTGTCTAAAGTTAATAGGAAGACAATAGAGAGCTTGATTAAAGCTGGGGCGATGGACAAATATGGCAATAGAATGGCGTTGCTTTCAGCTCTACCTGAAATTATGGCTAAGACTAATAGTTATAAAAAACAACAGGCATCTGGCCAATCAATGCTTTTTGGTGACGTGGCAGTTGAGGAAAATGATAACCTGCTTGATCTAGGAGAGCTAGACAGAAACCAACAATTGGTTCTGGAGAAAGAGATGTTGGGGTTTTACTTATCTGATCACCCTCTGAGCTTATATAGTGAAGCTTTGAGTAAGTTGGTGACACATAGCATAGCGGAAGTAGGGGAGGAGTTAGTGAATGAAAATATTAAAATTGGAGGAATTGTCTCAAGTCTTAAAAAAGTATATACACGGAAAGATAACAAAGAAATGGCGTTTGGAAGAATTGAGGATGAATCTGGAGCTGTGGATTTTGTAGTTTTTCCTAAATCATTTGAGAGGTATAAGTCTATTTTTGATTCTGATGGAATATTGGTAATTGCTGGTAAGGTAAATATGAGAGATGAAGGAATAAATGTAATGGTGGATAAAATCAAGACCCTGTAGACTTAAGTAAGGTTAAGCCTTACATTAAAAATGGCACGTAATATAAAATTTATGACAGGCAATTTTTATCATGTGTATAACCGTGGTGTTCGTAAATCTGATATATTTCTAAAAAATCAAGACTACAAAAGATGGGAGAAGCTTTTATATTGGTGTAATAATTATGACTACTCATATAGTAGGTATCTATCAAGACTGTTTCAAATTAAGAGAAAAGGTGGTTCTGTTGAGCAACTTAACGAATTAGTTAGAATGCATAAGCTAGATACTCCACTTGTGGATATCCATGCGTTCGTGGAGATGTCAAACCATTTTCACCTACTTTTACGACAGATAAGTGATGATGGAATAGCTAAATTTATGCAAAAGCTAGCTACTGCTTATGCAATGTATTTTAATTTAACAGTGGGTTTTAAGGGAGCTGTATTTGAGGGAAGTTACTGTGCGGTTGAAGTGCTATCTGATGCCCAGCTTATGCAATTATTTCGATATATTCATCTTAACCCTCAAGCTGCCGGACTAGTAGACATCGAGAATCTTTTGAGTTATCAGTGGTCTTCGCTTTCCAGCTATTGTTCGGGTTCAGATGACAAAGCGCTAACCAAAGATTTCTTCTTAGGTTTATTTAAAAGTAAAGATGATTTACTCGAGTTTATTGTATCAGCAGCGGTTGAAGGTAATCATGAATTGTTGAAAGATGTAGTGATAGATGATCACTCATGAAGGCCGTTAATTCAACCTCAAGTAAGGCTTAGCCTTACTTGAGGTGTTGTGGGAAATTATATGCTGAGTTTGGTATAATGAAATCTTCTTGACTAAGAAAGATTACATACATATAATAGACGTAGATAAGGGTAAAAGAAGTAGGGAGGTTGGAAAAAAGTCGGACGAGTCTCTAAATAGAGCTATGACACTTGCGTCAGAGCTTGGGATTCAGATAGCTTTTCCGATAGTGTTAGGCGTAGGACTGGGTTACTGGATAGATAAAGTACTGGGTAACAATCAACCTATATTTACACTATCTCTTTTATTTTTTGGAATAGTAGTAAGTTTTTATACGTTATTTAAAAAAGTTAAAACTTTATAATGGAAAAGGAAATACATATTAGTCTTCCCGCACAAACATTATTTCATATTGGTGGGTTACCCGTAACTAACACTTTGCTGATAACCTGGGTGGTAATGTTCTTTCTTATAGTTTTTTCATATAGAGTAAGTAGGAATCTAAAAAATAAACCAGGAAAGCTTCAGATGGTTGTTGAAATTGTAATAGGTGGTATATATGGATTGTTTGAAAAGATTACGGGTCACAATACAGCTAAATTCTTTCCGCTTTTAGCTACAATCTTTTTGATAGTGCTATTTTCAAATTGGACTGGTTTGCTACCAGGAATGGAATCGATATTTACCACAGTGATTGAACATGGACATGAGATTCATATTCCTATCTTGCGTGCTCCATCGACTGATTTAAACTTTACTCTCGCACTGGCGATTTCTGCAGTAGTCTTTATTCAGTTTTTTGGTTTGAGAAATTTGGGTATTAATTATTTGAGTAAATTTATTGATTTTAAAAACCCAATTAACTTTTTTGTGGGCATATTAGAGATAATATCTGAATTTGCTAAGGTTGTTTCATTTGCTTTTCGTTTATTTGGCAATATATTTGCGGGAGAAGTTCTTTTAATTGTAATAGCTTCTTTAGCTCCTCTTTTGGCACCGTTGCCCTTTTTAGCACTGGAGTTGTTTGTAGGCTTTATACAGGCGATTGTGTTTTCTATGTTAACAGCTGTATTTTTAAATGTGGCAGTGAGTAAACATTAGGGGTTGATAAAATGATATCAACAATGTATAAGTATATTTTAAATAAGAGGGAGGTGAATAAGTGTGGAATCTGATTTAAGTTCAATTGGTGCAGCGTTAGCTATCGGGCTTGGAGCTCTTGGTCCAGGGTTAGGTATAGGTATGCTTGGTAAAGGAGCAATGGAGGCTTTGGGACGAAATCCTGAGGCTGAAAGCCAAATTCGTACAAGTATGATTTTGGCAATTGCTTTTGCTGAGGCAATCGCAATTTATGCTTTAGTTGTTGCATTAATAATTAAATTCGTATAGGAATACTAGCTACCGGAGAAAGTTGTGCTTTGGCACAGACACGCTTATATAATAAACTATGCTTGAAAATATAGGAATAAATGGACGGCTGTTATCTTTTCAAATAATTAATTTTTTGGTACTTATTTTTATCTTAAATAAATTTCTGTATAAACCAGTTTTAAAAATGATTCAGGATAGGCAGAGTGAGATTAATAAGGGTTTAAGACTTACGGAAGATATGCAGATAAAGGAAGAAGGTTTAGTTAAAGATAGAGAGAAAGTGCTAAAAAGAGCTAGAGAAGAAGCTCAGGCTTTATTAGAGCAAAAAAAGCAGGAAGCAGTTAAGGTAAGAGAAAAGATTATAGCAGAGGCACGGCAAGAGAAGGAAGCTATTGTAGCTTCAGGAAAACGGGAGATTGAGGCAAATAGACGTGATATGGAAAAGAAACTGGAGCAAGATGTATTGGAGATTGCTTATGGTATGACAGAAAAAGTATTGCAGGACGTTCTTACAAAAAAAGATCATGAGGTAATTATCCATTCACAACTTAAAAAGCTTGGATTAATAAAATCTAAGAAATAATATATGTCAGTTGATAGAAAAGATAAATCGCAAAAACTTGTAAGTACACTTGTTGGCTTTTTGCACGAAAGAAACGAAGAAGTCCTACTAGCGGAAGTATCTAGTCAGCTTGATAAGTTATCCACTAAAGAGAGTGAGCGTGGCACAACAATTATCGCTACATCAGCAATAAAGTTAGATGAGGAAAGCAAGAAGCACATACAGAAGTTTTTTAAGGGAATTTTGGATAAACAGTATCCTGTTAAAAATATTGTAGATAAATCTACAATAGGAGGGGTTAGACTAGAATGGGGCGATCTATATTTAGACTTAACTTTATCGGGGAGGCTTGATTCAGTAAAGAGACAATTAGCAAGATGAAAAAAGATAATTCGAAAATTTTAGAACAGTTACAAAGTAGATTAAATAAGGTTGAGTTTCGTGAGCAGCCACAAAATACTGGTGTTGTTACGTCTGCGGGAGATGGCGCTATAACCATGAGTGGACTCTCTGATGTTTCCGCACTTGAAATGTTAGAAATGCAGCGAGGGCAAACTGCTTTAACGCTAAATCTAGAGCATGACAAGGTTGTGGGAATTGTTCTTGATGATTTTAGTGGTGTTAAGGTGGGAGACAAAGCAACAGCAACAGGTAAACTACTCTCTGTTGGTGTAGGAGAGGCGCTTTTGGGTCGAGTAATTGATCCATTAGGGGCGCCAATTGATGGCAAGGGTGAAATTAAAACAAAGGAGAGATATCCAATTGAAAAAGTTGCACCTGGTGTGATTTTTCGAAAACCCGTGGACACGCCAGTGCAAACTGGTATAAAAGCGGTTGATAGCATGATTCCGGTTGGTAGAGGACAGCGAGAGCTAATTATTGGAGATCGTAAAACCGGTAAAACTGCAATTGCGCTTGATACGATTATTAATCAAAAGAGTCAGGATATGATCTGCATTTATGTTTCGATTGGTCAAAAAACTTCCTCTACAGCTTTAACGATAGATATACTAAAAAAGAACAAGGCTCTAGATTACACAATTATAGTTGCAGCAGATGCGAAAGATCCTGCTGCCTTGCAGTACATTGCTCCATACACAGGTTGTGCTATTGGGGAGTATTTTATGGATAAGGGAAAAGATGTGCTTATCGTATACGATGATCTGTCCAAACATGCTTGGGCCTATCGTGAAATTTCCCTTATTCTAAAGCGTCCTTCTGGACGGGAAGCATACCCAGGCGATGTGTTTTATCTACATTCACGGCTTCTTGAGCGAGCTTGTAAAATGGATGATGAGTATGGTGGGGGTTCAATAACGGCATTGCCAATAATTGAGACACAGGCTGGAGACCTGTCAGCATACATTCCCACTAATGTTATTTCAATTACTGATGGACAGATCTTTTTTGACACGGATCTTTTCAATGCAGGTATTCGACCAGCTATTAACTCAGGATTGTCGGTTTCTCGTGTGGGAGGAGCAGCTCAGACTAAAGCAATGAAACAGGTAGCTGGTAAATTAAGGCTAGACCTAGCCCAGTACAGAGAGCTACAGGCTTTTGTGCAGTTTTCGACAGACCTGGATAAAGAAACAAAAGCTCGCATAGATATTGGAGCAAGAATGACACAACTTTTGAAGCAAAAACAGTTTAATCCATATTCAGTTGAAAAACAGGTCATAGTCTTTTGGGCAGGTATTAATGGATTTTTAAATGAAATAGAGATTGAGAAAATTACTGAGTTTGAAGAGGAATACCTTGGTTATATGGAATCTATGCATTCAAAAATTTTAAAAACTATTGCAAAGACCAAAAAATTGGATGAAAAGATTGAGAAAGAATTAAAAAAGGCAACCGAGGAATTTACCAATGGCTACATTAAGAGAGATTAAAAGAAGAGTAAAATCTGTTAAGAATATATCGCAGATAACTAGCGCCATGCAGATGGTTGCAGCAAGTAAAATGAAAAAAGCACAGCAAAAAGCAACGGGATTTGAGCCATACGCGCAGAGAATTTCTGAAGCGGTTAAAGAATTAGCATCTGGAGTGGATTCAGATTTGCACAGTTTATTATCTACTGGTAATCCAGAAGCAAGAGAATTAGTAATTATAATATCTACTAATAAAGGTCTTTGTGGAGGATTGAATAGCGGACTCTTTCGTGCAGTAAAAAAGTGGTATCTAAATTTAGATAAGAATGAATGCGTTACAGTGGGAAAAAAGGGGCAAAGTTTTGTGAGGTCAAACAGGGCTAAATTGGTGGCAGATTTTTCGGATGGTTCACCGATAAATAGTGTTTCTGCATTAGCTCACTATGGTGTTGAAGGTTTTTTAAGAGGAGATTATAGCAAAATAGTTGTTGTATACAATAAATTTGTAAATTCATTTACTCAAGAGCCAACCCGTTTTGAGCTTTTACCTATAACTTCCTTAGGTGAGATTAAGGAAAGGCTAGCTGATGAGAATAAATTTGCGGATTTTTTGGTTGAACCAAACCCAGTTAAAGTATTAGATGCATTGCTACCTGAATATGTAGAGAACATAATTAGAGCAGCTACACTTTCTGCTGAGGCAAGTGAGTATTCAGCAAGAATGATGGCAATGAAAAATGCAACTGACAATGCTGATGAATTACAGGTAAATCTAACACTGGAGTATAATAAGATGCGTCAAAGTGAGATTACAACTTCTTTGCAAGATATGATTACAGCTAGAATGACTACAGTGTAATATGGCAAAGCAAATAGAAAAACAAGTAGTGGGTAAAATAGTGCAAATTGTTGGTGTTGTTATTGACGTCGAATTTGACAAAGACACTGAGTTGCCATCGATTAAGTCAGCTGTAGAAGTTCTTTTAGCCGATGATAAGAGGCTGATATTAGAGGTTATGTTGCAACTAGACTCAAAAACTGTGCGTTGTGTGTCGATGGGCTCAACTGATGGACTTAAGCGTGGAATGAGCGTTATTGCTACAGGTGAGCCAATAACAGTTCCTGTTGGTAAGCAATCTTTGGGACGTATATTTGACGTTGTAGGGAATGCTATTGATGGAAAACCACAACCAAAAGGAAAGCGTTGGCCAATTCACCGCGAGGCACCTTCCTTAATAAGTCAAGATGTAAAACAGGATATATTAGAGACGGGAATTAAGGTTATTGATCTTATTGCACCTTTTGTTAAAGGAGGAAAAGTTGCTGTTTTTGGTGGTGCTGGAGTAGGTAAAACAGTTCTTATTCAGGAGCTTATAAGAAATGTTGCAACTGAGCATGGAGGAGTATCTGTGTTTGCAGGTGTGGGCGAGAGAACCAGAGAGGGTAATGATCTCTGGAGAGAAATGAAGGATTCTGGAGTTATTGATAAAACCGCTTTAGTATTTGGGCAGATGAATGAGCCACCTGGCGCTAGAATGAGGATAGCGCTGGCGGGTCTTACCATGGCAGAGTATTTTCGTGATGTGGAAGGCCAAGATGTATTGTTCTTTATAGATAATATTTTTAGATTTGCACAAGCAGGAAGTGAAGTATCGGCACTTTTGGGCAGAATTCCCTCTGCTGTTGGGTATCAGCCAACTCTAGCTTCGGATATGGCCGCTTTGCAGGAGAGAATTACTTCAACTGATAAAGGCTCAATTACGTCGCTACAGGCAGTGTATGTACCTGCGGATGACTATACAGATCCAGCTCCAGTAGCTACTTTTGCGCATCTAGATTCATCTTTGTCACTTGAGAGGTCTTTATCTGAGCAGGGACTATATCCATCTATTGATCCACTATCATCACAATCTAGAATTTTAGACCCTGCTATAATAGGTGAGGAACACTATAAAGTAGCGCGCGGAGTGCAGGAAGTTCTGCAGAGACATAAAGATCTGCAAGATGTTATTGCAATTTTAGGTATGGAAGAGCTTTCTGATGAGGATAAGATTATTGTATCTCGAGCCAGAAAAATACAGCGTTTTCTAACTCAGCCAATGTTTGTGGCGGCACAATTTACTTCTATGGAGGGTAAATATGCAACATTAGTTGAGACTATAAGAGGGTTTAAAGAAATCCTAGAAGGAAAACACGATGATAAAAATGAACAAGCGTTTTACATGAAAGGTAATATATCAGAAGTTAAGTAAGCGATTGTTATATTGTGTTATCACTATCAATTGTCACCCCAGAAAAAATAGCATTTGAAGGTGAAATCAAACAGGTAACTGTGCCTGGCGCTGATGGGCAGCTCACCATCTTGTCTAAACATGCCTCGCTCTTCGCTCAATTGATTGAGGGTGAGCTACAGATAATGGTAAGTAACAAGCCTATATATATGGCCATAGGTGGGGGCTTTGTTGAAGTTCATAAAGATAAGATGGTGCTGATGGTAACGAGAGCTATAAAGGAAGACGAGCTTAATGAAAAGGAAATTTTAAAAGCTAAGGCTCGAGCGGAAGAAATACTTAAAGACAAACTGGATCCTCAAGAATACCAGCAGACACATGCATTATTAAGAGCTCACTTAGTAGATTTAAGGGTATTGAAGCACAGTCGAAACCGAAGGTCTGCAAAAACGCAAAATATTTAAAGGCTAGGGGGTAAGTATAAACTGTATGATATGCATTGTAATATATGTTTAGACTGCAAGCAAAGAATTGGCATTCCGATAATCTACAAAAAAGAGAACAGACCAGCTGTCAGATTATTTGTAGGAGCAATTTATAAGAGAGGTATATAGGTAACATATAAGGACGGTCCTTATATGTTAAGTTTTTTTGCTTTCTGGGAGGCGAGATTTTTTCTTGTCTTTTATTCCTGATGTCTGGTGCTGTTTTAGATAATTTCAAGTAAGGCTAAGCCTTACTTTAAGATCAAAACTTAACGAATAAGTCCAATGAGTCACCAATAGGTAAACTATGAAACAACAGATAGGATAAGAAGCATACTACCGAACAATCGGGGATATAATTCCTGGATGAAAAAGGTTGTCTCAATGCATGCATTTGCAGACTCGGATACAGCTGTTTCATAGTTTACCTAGACCTTCAAAACTAAGTCATCAGCTAATGCTTTAAAAGTATCTCTATTTCTACAACAATGATAGAATCCATGAGGGCCTTGGTGATAAAACACCAGCAACTGTTCTAGGAAAGGAGATTAAAAGTCCAAAAGGTCCGTAGCCTAAACATGGGGTTGTGTAATATACATATAAATGGTATAAAAATGAGCAATGCTTAATGGTACTTTAGAGCTTGCAGATGGAACACAAATCCATGGTAGAAGTATAGGAGCACCGACATTTAGTTCTGGTGAAGTAGTTTTTACTACTGGAATGGTTGGATATCCTGAGGCTTTGACAGATCTTTCATACCGCGGACAGATTTTAGTTTTCACTTATCCCTTGATTGGTAGTTATGGCGTTAAGGACAAAACATATGAAAGTCAGGCAATTCAGGTAGAGGGGGTTATCATGTCAGAGGAGGTTAATAACTATAGCCATCATAGCGCTGTAAAAAATATAACTACATGGTTTGAGGAACAAGGTGTTCCAGCTCTATCTGGGATAGATACCAGGGCTTTAACTCTTAAGCTTAGAGAATCTGGAGTGATGGGTGGAAAGCTGTATTTTCATGAGGAAGATAAAAACAGAGAGATCGTAGATAATAACACTAGTAATCTACCAGCTGAGATTTCAGTTAGTAAGCCAATTACTTTAGGTAAGGGTAAGACTCATCTTGGACTAGTTGATTGTGGAACTAAGCAAGGCATCATAGACTCTTTACTTGCAGAGAAAGTAAAAATAACAATATTACCCTGGAACTGGAGTAGTTTAGAGGAATACGATGGAGTAGTTGTGGGTAATGGACCAGGTGATCCTAAGATGCTTACGGAAACTGTAGAAAATATTAGGTCATATATGAACTGCAAAAAACCTCTTTTGGGTATATGTTTGGGCAATCAGATAATCTCTCTAGCTGCAGGTGGAGATACATATAAGCTTGCCTTTGGCCATCGCTCACATAATCAACCTGTTTTGGATAGGTCAACTAATAAAGCTTACTTAACTACCCAAAACCATGGATATGCAGTTGATTCAAAAAAACTGCCTAGGTTGTGGGAAGAGTGGTTTGTAAATCTAAATGATCATACAAATGAAGGGATAAAACATAAAACACTACCCTTTATGTCTACGCAGTTTCACCCAGAAGGTAGACCAGGACCTGAAGATACTAACTGGCTATTTAGATATTTTGTGAAATTATGTTAAAAATTTTAATACTCGGTTCAGGAGCGTTGCAGATTGGCCAAGCTGGTGAATTTGATTACTCAGGATCTCAAGCTATAAAAGCTGTAAAAGAGGAAGGTAACAAAGTCATCTTAGTTAATCCAAATATCGCTACTATTCAGACCTCGAGAGGTCTTGCTGATAAGGTATATTTTTTACCAGTTACCCCAGAGTTTGTTACTAAAGTTATTATAAAGGAAAAACCTGATGCGGTTATGTTAGCATTTGGTGGTCAAACAGCCTTAAATTGTGGGCTAAAGTTGTATAGGCAGGGAGTATTTAAGAAACATAATGTCAAGGTGCTTGGAACATCTCTTAAAACAATTGAAATAACAGAGGATAGAGAGCTTTTTAAAAGAGAGATGAAGAGACTTAAGTTAGATGTGGCTATAAGCTCTACCGTAAACTCGATTAAACAGGCCCATAAAGTAATGCAAAATATGAAATATCCGGTCATGTTGCGTTCTGCTTTTGCTCTTGGTGGACTTGGTTCTGCAGTTGTTTACAATAAGCAGCAACTAGATAAACAGCTAAAAATTGCACTTTCACAATCCAAGCAAGTTTTAGTTGAGGAGTATCTGGGTGGTTGGAAGGAAATTGAGTATGAAGTAATACGAGATGCTAATGGAAATAAGGTGACTATATGCAATATGGAGAATATGGACCCTATGGGAATCCACACTGGTGAGTCGATTGTTGTTGCTCCTTCTCAAACATTAACTAATGACGAATATTTTGGACTTAGAAGAGTTAGTTTAGACTGTATTGAGGGATTAGGGATAATTGGTGAATGCAATATTCAGTTTGCTTTTAACCCCCACCCCAAAAATAGTAAGCTGGATTATAGAATTATTGAGGTTAATGCAAGGCTTTCGAGATCTTCTGCCTTGGCTTCAAAGGCAACTGGTTATCCTTTGGCATTTGTAGCTGCAAAAATTGGATTAGGTAAAACACTTCCCGAAATTAAGAATGCTGTGACTAAGACAACTACAGCTTTTTTTGAGCCAGCGCTCGACTACTTAGTTGTAAAAATTCCACGATGGGACTTGAATAAATTTGATAGAGTGAATGAGCTGTTGGGTTCTGAGATGAAGAGTGTTGGGGAAGTAATGGCAATCGGTAGGACATTTCCCGAAGCAATTCAAAAAGCAGTGAGAATGTTGGATATTGGTTATTCGGGGGTCATTCCAGATAGCGATCGAACTATAAATTATGAGCAGGAACTTGCTAATCCCACGCCTGAGCGATTATTTCTAATATCACAAGCTCTTATGAAGGGTATGTCTCCTGAAAAGATAGCTAATTTAAGCAAGATTGATATATGGTTTATATATCAAATTCAGCGAGTTGTTAAGTACTATATGAAGATGAAATCAAGTAAACAAAGAACTCCAGAGCAGATAAAAACTGCAAAGAAACTTGGCTTTTCAGATAATGAGCTGGCAAAAATATTTAATTTAGGCGAGGATAAGATTCGTTTATATAGAAAAAAGCATAGTATTTTGCCTGTAATTAAAAAAATAGATACACTGGCAGGAGAGTTTCCGGCAGAGACTAATTATCTCTACATGACTTATAATGGAAATAGTAATGATGTAGCTAGAACTAATAGGAAATCGGTGGGAATATTGGGTGGAGGACCATATAGAATAGGATCGTCAGTAGAGTTTGATTGGTGTGCGGTTAGTGCCTGCTGGGAATTTAAGAAAAGAGGATATTCAACAGTAATGCTAAACTGTAACCCCGAAACTGTCTCCACTGATTACGACATTAGCGATAGGCTGTATTTTGATGAGCTGACTTTTGAGAGAGCTCTAGATATAGCAGAATACGAAAATATACCACTTGTGGTATCGGTTGGGGGACAAACGCCTAATAATCTAGCTTTGAAGCTTAAAAATGCGGGTATCAGCGTACTTGGTACTTCACCAAAAGATATAGATAGAGCTGAAGATAGACATAAATTTTCAAAACTTCTGGATAAAATTAAAGTTTTGCAACCTGCTTGGGCAGAGGTTAAGAGTCGTTCTGCGGCTGTAACTGCAGCTGATAAAATTGGTTATCCAGTGTTAATGCGCCCTTCATATGTTTTATCTGGTCAAGCAATGTTTGTTGCGTTTAGCGAAGCTGAGTTAAATAGTTATCTAGATTCTGAAAGTGTGAAAGAGGTTGGTTATCCTCTTACAATGAGTAAGTATTATTTAGGTTACAAGGAAACAGATGTGGATGGAGTTGCGAGTTGCGGAGGTCTTTTAAGAACTGTAATTTTAGAACATGTTGAAAATGCAGGTGTTCATTCAGGTGATGCATCTTTAGTATATCCATCACCAACTCTGCCCTTAAATATTCAACAAAAGATAGTTCGCCAGACAGCAAGAATTGCTAAGGAGCTTCGAATAAATGGTCCATTTAATATACAATTTTTGGTGAGCAATCAGGACATTCGTGTTATTGAGTGTAATCTTAGAACATCTAGAAGTTTCCCTTTTTCTTCTAAAGTTACTAATTCTAATTTAATCTCTTTTGCAGTTAAAGCAATGATTGAAAATAAAGTAGGTAGAGGCAAGGATGATATTGTTCTGTCTCAGAAAGCTAATTTTACAGCTGTTAAGGTTCCTCAATTTTCCTTTTCCAGACTGCGCGGAGCAGACCCTGTCTTAAAAGTTGAGATGGCTTCTACAGGTGAAGCTGCAAGTTTTGCTTCTAATTTACATGAAGCCTTTTTAAAAGCTGTAATTTCTACAGAGGTTAAGCTTCCCTCTAAAGCAGCTTTATTGTCGCTGGGTGGATACCATGCAAAGAGGAAATTTTTAACTCCAGCTCTGTTGTTGCAGCAGATTGGCTTTAAGTTGTATGCGACTGGCAAAACCTGTGATTTTTTAGCTGCTAATGGGTTAAATGTAACTTGTGTATATAAGATATATGAGAAAAAGCAACCAGATGTTCCAGCCACCATTATTGGCGGGATGGTTGATTTAGTTATTAATACAAGTGAGATGCCAGACGTTGGTATGGAAAAATTTAAGAAGCAGACCACTGATGGATATCTTATTAGAAGAGCTGCAATTGACCATGGTGTTCCCTTAATTACAGACTTACATAACGCCTGTTTATTTGTTGAGTCACTGGCATTGATGAGAAATAAAACATTTGAAATTAACAGCTGGGATGAGTATCTTGACAATGCCTTAACAAAGAGTTAAAAGCAATATGACAATGTTAAAAATTGATGGGAATTTTAAAAACAAGCATATTCTTTCTGTGGAACAGTTTAGTAAATCTGATATTAAATTACTCTTCACTGAAACCGATAGCATGAAAAAGTTAGTTGTGACTAAGGGGGGCAACAACAAGTTACAGCATAGGATCATGACGGCACTTTTCTATGAGCCTTCGAGTCGTACATTTAGCTCGTATATTGCAGCAATGGAGAGATTGGGTGGTGGTATTATCCCCATTCATGGAATTGAAAACTCATCAGTTAAAAAGGGAGAGACTCTAGAAGACACAGTTCGTGTATTTAGTAGCTATAGCGATATAATTGTTATTCGGCACCCAGAGACGGGTTTGGTAGCTAGGGCAGCAAAGTCAAGCCAAGTTCCTGTTATAAATGCAGGTGATGGCGCTGGTGAACATCCAACTCAGGCATTACTAGACCTTTATACAATTTCAAGCCACTTTAGCTTACATAAGGAAGTTACAATAACTATGGTGGGAGACTTAAAATATGGAAGAACTATCCATTCTTTATCAAAACTGCTCTCTCTATTTTCAAAAGTTAATATAATATACGTCTCTCCAGCAACTCTAAAAGTCCCCAAAAAGATTTTGGATTATATTAAGGAAACTAAGATATCTTTTAATGAAATAACAGATTTTAATGAAGCAATTTCTCAAGCTGATGTTTTATATATGACAAGAATTCAGAAAGAAAGATTTAGAAATATAGCTTCCTACAACAAGGTTAAGAATAGTTATATATTGAATATTAAGCGACTTGAAAAAGCAAAAAAGAAGATGATCATTATGCATCCCTTACCAAGAATAAATGAGATAACACCGGGTGTTGATGATGACCCTCGTGCGGTATATTTTACGGAAAGTGTTGCAAATGGTATGTATCTTCGAATGGCACTATTGAAGCTGGCATTAACTAAATGAAGTTAGATTTGCTTAACCAACCTGTGCGCGCTGGGTTTAGTTGCTATTATTTTACCCATGCTATATAGGAGCTTACCACGTAGAAATGTAGCATATGGCCTTCCAATAAGTTCCATTCCTTCATATGCTGACCATTTGAGCTTTGTAAACAAATCCTGTTTTTGAACTTTCCATATATTATTAACATCAATTACAACTAAATCTGCATCATTTCCTATTTGGATACCAGATTTTTGAGTAAATCCAAAGAAGTTTGCGACATTTGTTGATCCCATATTTGCTAGTCGCATGAGTCCCTCTTCAAGTGTATTTTTTCCAAATTGCCTAATCCAGCCCGTGATAAACACCGCAACTGATTCTTGTACTCCTGGAGTACCACTTGCGGCTTTCCATATATCACCCTGCTTTTCATCTAGCGTATGAGGCGTGTGTTCAGAACAATACCCGTCGATTATACCTTTTCGAACCATCTGCCACAGCTTCGCATTTGTCTTGAGGGAGCGGATTGCGGGGGAGACTTTGATAAGCGTGCCCAGTTTTTCATAATCATCAGTTGTAAAAAATAACTGATAGCCGGTAACTTCTCCTCCCACATTTATTCCTTTTAATCGTGCTTTTCTTATTTCTTCAAATTCCCCTTGTGTACTTGCATGAAGAATCCATAATTTTGTCTTATATTTCACAGCAAGTTCTACTGCAATTTTTGCAGCTTTTATGACAACTGCTTCATTTCGTGCTTGGGAATAAGCAAACATGTCAGTACGACCACTTCTTTGTAGAGCTTGTTCCTGCTTCGTTACAAGACTTTGATCCTCAGCATGAGCTAGAACGGGAAATCCTCTTTCGGCAGCTATTTTCCAAATCCTTGCCTGATCTTTTTTGTTTGTAACTGTTGTTGGTGTTGTTTGGTGTCCAGCCATAAACACTTTTACCCCTACTATTTCACTGGTATCAACTTTCTCTAGCTCTGGTATGTCCTTGACAGATGTACCGAAATTGATAGCAAAATCGCAATATGATTTTTTACTATACCTAGCTATCTGCTGGTGAAGAAGTTTGACGGTAGTTATAGGGGGATTTGTGTTGGGCATATCAAATACAGTTGTAAAGCCACCGGCGAGAGCTGCACGTGTACCATGGCTGATATCCTCTTTATGCTCAAATCCTGGCTCTCTAAAATGACCATGCGTTTCGATGAACCCTGGCATCACGTAGTTACCATTTACATCATAAGAAGATTTTGAACTGGAAAATTTATTGGAGATATTGGTAATTTTTCCATTTGAAAAAGACACTGTGCCATGAATAATCTTATCTTGAGTAATTATGCGCGCATTGGTGATAGATGAATATGTGGTCAAATTTTTACTGTCTTACTCAATGTTGTCGTTAAGGAGATGCCTACTTTACGTACTATAATATTTTTCTCTTGTTTTTTACTCATTTTTGAATAGTCGTCTCGAAAGTGTGCACCACGGCTCTCCTTACGCATGACTGCAGTGGCAATGATAATTCTAGCAAGCTTGACCATTTCGATCGTCTCTAATGTTTGAGCGAGTGACTTTTTTGTTGCCGTCAATTTTGCTGTCTCTTTTAGTAGCTTAGATACTTCGTGTTTTGCTATCTTTAAACCTTTGTCATTTCTCACGATGCCAACATACTCCCACATGATCGCTTTTAATTTGTCTTGAACTGTTTTGTAGCTTACCCCTTGTTTGCGATTTAATAGATCTTCAACCTTTTTAATCTCAGCTGTAATTTTTTCATTTGACAATTTTTTATGCTTTTGTCCCAAACAATATTCACTAGCGCGAATACCGACGCGTCTACCAAATACTTGACCTTCTGCTAGTGAATTCCCCCCGAGTCGGTTTGCCCCGTGAATGCCACCGGTTACTTCACCTGCACCAAAGAATCCGGGTATATTTGTCTCACCCCATTCATTGATGCGAATACCTCCCATCATATGATGAGCCGTTGGTGTAATTTCCATTTTTTCGCGACTAATATCTACACCAACTTGTTTAAAATTATCATAAACATCAGGTATAAGCTTTTTTATTTGTTGCAACCCAAGTTCACGTACATCCAAGTAGACTCCTCCATGCTTAGTCCCTCTTCCTTCTTTTATTTCTGTATAAATTGCACGTGTTACTTCATCTCTTCCTGCAAGTTCCATAAGTTTTGGCTGATATCTCTTCATAAACCGTTCACCTTTTGAGTTGTATAATTTACCTTTATGGCCACGGACCTTTTCGGTAATTAACTTGCCACGAACTGATGAGGGATGTGCCATACCCGTGGGATGAAATTGAACAAATTCCATATCTACAAGATCAACACCACTATCATATGCCCAGGCATATCCTTCGCCGGTATTACTTGGCTCATTTGATGTAATCTCATAGAGCATGCCTGCGCCACCTGCTGCAACCAGTATGGATTTGGCAGAGAAGTATACAGGGCTGTTATCTTTAAGATTCAACGCTAAGGCGCCATATACTCCTTTCTTGTCAGCAAATATTTTAGTAACAAAGTGATTAGCAAAGAAGGGAAGCGAGAGAGATTTAACTTTATTGGATAGTCCATGCATCATTTCACGGCCAGTGTAGTCTCCAGCGCATAAGTTAAGTGGTGCAGTCTGCTTGCCTCCAGCCCAGGTATAAAACGATCCGTCAGGTAGGCGATCAAATTTAACCCCATATGATACAAGATCGTGAATTCGATCTGGCATTTCATGGGTAAAGATACGCACTAATTTTTGATTATTTATGTACCATCCACCTTTGACTGTATCCTGGAAATGAAGTTCGGGCGTTGCAGGATCTTTAAGTGCCACATTAAGTCCGCCCATGGCCTTATCTGTATGTGCATGTCCAAATGGCTCTTTAGAAACAGCAGTAATTTTAATGCCATACTTAGCTGCTTCGATAGCCGCGCGCATCCCTGCACCACCTGCACCAATTATAAGAAGATCTGTCTCAACAGTGTCCCAGCTCTTTTTCATATCTAAGAGGTATAGTATCATATGTATACAAGTGAAATGAAATTTATAGAAAAGTATAAAAAAATAGTTAGAAAAAATAATTCTGTGCTTTGTGTGGGGTTGGATAGTGATATAGGTAAATTGCCAGATAAATATAAAAATAAGCAGTATCCCCAGTTTGCATTTAATAAATGTATCATAGATCAAACACATGACTTGGTTTGTGCGTATAAACCCAATTCTGCTTTCTATGAAGCTAAAGGTGTTGAGGGAATGGCTGAGCTTAAAATGACAGTAGATTATCTTAAAAGTAAGTATCCAGATATAGTTACTATTTTAGACGCTAAAAGAGCAGATATAGGAAATACGAATAAAGGGTATGTAGAATATATCTTTGACTACTTAGGATTTGACGGCGTGACTGTTAATCCCTATTTAGGTCAAGAGGCTTTGGAGCCTTTTTTGGATAGGCAGGATAAGGGAATAATAGTTCTCTGCAAAACATCAAATCCTGGTAGCGGTGAATTTCAAGATTTACGGACTGATAAGAAGAAGCTATACCAGGTTGTGGCTGAAAATGTTGTTAATGATTGGAATAAAAATAGCAACTGTTTATTGGTGGTGGGAGCTACGTATCCAGCGGAACTAACTAAGATTAGAAAAATTGCTGGTGATATGGTATTTTTAATTCCAGGGGTTGGAGAGCAAGGTGGAGATGTTGAGAAAACAGTTAAAGCTGGAATAAATTCAACAGGTGATGGAGTGATAATAAACTTAGCCAGAAAAATTATCTTTGCAGATAATCCCAGAGAAACAGCAACAAAACTAAGAGATGAGATAAATGTTTATAGATAAGTTACAATATATAGCATGTTAGCAGAAGAAATTTCAAGATTGTTGTTCAAAATTAATGCTGTTAGTTTTAAGTTTGACCCACCATATACATTTACTTCTGGACTGAAGAGTCCTATTTATCTGGATAATAGACTTATTATTTCTTATCCTGAAGTTAGGAAGCAGATTATAGACTACTATGTTCAGGTTATAAAAGATGATATTGGATTAGATAATGTTGACTGGATTTCTGGAACTGCTACAGCAGCAATACCACACGCAGCATTTATTGCGAATGAATTAAATCTGCCAATGGTTTATGTGCGTTCGGTTGCAAAAAAACATGGAAAAGGTGAGCAGATTGAGGGTTATTTAAAAAAAGAAAGCAAAGTTGTGGTAATTGAAGACCATATTTCAACAGGTAAAAGCTCCATAGACAATGCTCTCTCAATTAGAGCAGAAGGAGGAATAGTAGAGTATTGTTTGGCTACTACTACATACGAAACAGATATTTCTCAACAAAACTTTGAAAAAGCAAAAGTTAAACTAATAACACTCACTACTGGTAGACTAATTGCGGAAACTGCATTTAAGGAGGGATTAATTAGTAAAAAAGAGAAAGAGTCTGTTGATTTGTGGTTTGAGGATCCTCCGGCCTGGGCTGGGAAAGTAAAGTAAGGCTAAGCCTTACTTTACTAGATTTACGCCTTCCCTATTTCTAATTAAGTCTGTGCAAGGGGTTCCCCCTTGTTTTAGTTTCTTTTGCTTTCGGGGAGGCGGGATTTTTTCCGATCTTTTATGTCTGAGGACTGGATTTCTTTCAGATAACTAAACTCTTTTCCAATTTCGGTTAATGAGTAGCCAAGTTTTAACATTGTTTCTTTAAGGAGAGTTAGAGCTGCTTCAAATTCAGGCTGTACAGCCACATCTGCTCCTAACTTATACATTTGCCTAATGTGCTCTTGGTAATGTACACGGGAGTATACAGGTGCTTGATTGTTAAGATTCTTAGCATTTAGGAGAATCATTTCTTGAGAGAGCCTATCTGGGACTGTAGAGATAATCGCTTTGGCAGATCCAGCTTGGGCATATTCAAGAATATCTATGTCTGTGGGATCACCGTAAATAGCTGTGTAGCCTTCGCGCTTGGCTCGAGTTACAGCATGGTAGTCTCTGTCTATAATTACAAAATCTATTTTCAACTTTCGCAGCGCTTCGGCAATGTACAAGCCTACGCGACCCATACCCAGTAATATAATATGATTATGTAGTTTCATGTCTTCAACTTTTGCTAAATCGCGGTCTGCTTTTTCATGAATGTGAATGTATAGAGTAGGAAGTGCAAACTTAATGCCTGCTTTTAAGGCAGCATAGATACGATGTTTTTGAGCGATGATGATTGGAGCTAAGGCAATAGATAGCAATACAGATGTTATTGCAGTAACAAATGTAGTTTCGGATATGAGATTGTTGTTCTGACTTTGATGGAGAATAATAAAAGAAAACTCTCCGACGTTGGCAAGGTAAAGCCCAATAAAATAGGAGATACGGGAATGATAGCGGAGAATCATAAATATAACGGAAATAATTACAAATTTGAGCAATATAAGAATTGAGGTGAAGAGAATAATAGTACCGATGGTATTTGAAATGATACTTAGATCGATGGAAATTCCTAGGTACACAAAGAAAAAAATTGTAAATAAATCCCGAAGTGGTCTGATCTGAGAAAAAACATGGTAGTGTTCGAGGGTTTGACCGACCAGCATGCCAGCAATAAATGCAGCTATGGAAGCTGAGAGGCCAAGCGTGGAAAATAGCGCAACGATTACAAAAATCATAAAGATTGTAAATAAGTTAAGGAGTTCTCGGGAAAGACCAGCAACTTTGCGATAGAGAAAGGGAATAATTTGTCGTCCAAACACAAAAACAGTGGTCAATACAACTCCTGCCTTAAGTAGAGAAATACCAATTTCAACTAATGATTGGGTAAATGTAGGCGCAGCTCCGTATGAGGAAAGAATCGTCATTAAAGGTATGACAGCCAGATCCTGCAGGATTAGGACGCCTAGAACCAACTCACCAAACACAGTATCTTCAGTACCCTCATCCTGAAGTAATTTAGCAATAACTGCTGTTGAAGATAATGAAAAAGCCAAGCCAATTACAACTGACTCAATTGGCGAGAAACCAAACAATACAGAAAGAATTAATACAGCTAAAGAGGTAAATATGATTTGAGCTATTCCACCTATGGTGATAAATTTTGCTGATTTTCGTAGTGATCCTAGATGGATCTCTAAACCAACTGTAAAAAGCAGCAGAATAACTCCTATATTGGCTACATTGGTGATTGTAGCACCTCTGACATAGTCACCCATAATTAATCCTAGAATAACTCCTCCAACTATATAGCCAATAATAGATGGTAGTTTTAACTTATGTGCAACATATCCCCCAACAAGCGGAAAGACTAAAAAGGCAAGTAAATTTCCAACTAGTGGTAGTGCTAATTCACCCATACAAACTATATTAGCACATAATATACAGCAGGTATTGTTTGTTGACTATTTTGTAAATTATTATTAGAATGAGGCATGCGGACAAAATATGTTTTTGTTTCGGGTGGTGTAATATCAGGGCTTGGTAAAGGTATAATCGCGGCCTCCGTTTCTCTCCTTCTGGAATCTGCGGGATATAAGGTAACTCCGATTAAATGTGAAAACTATTTGAATGTTGATGCGGGTACAATTAATCCTATTGAGCATGGAGACCCTTTTTTGTGTGAGGATGGTACTGAGGCAGATATGGATATTGGTACTTATGAAAAGTTTCTTGGGAAAAACTTAGGCAAAGAAAACTTCATGACACTTGGTCAGGTATATCAGAGTGTTATTGAAAGAGAGCGAAAATTTGAGTATGAAGGAGAAGATGTTGAAGCTATACCACACCTGACTGATGAAATTCAGAAAAGATGGATTGACGCTGGAAAAAAGACTAAAGCTGATGTAATTGTTATTGAGCTAGGAGGCACGGCAGGAGAGTATCAAAACTTGTTTTACTACGAAGCAAATAGAATACTATCATTAAAAAACCCTGGAGACGTTGTTCATATACATGTAGGCTATATGCCATGCCCGCCTCATCTGGGGGAACCAAAAACAAAGCCCATACAGCTATCAGTTAGAACACTAAACTCCATGGGTATTCAACCAGATTTTATTGTAGCTAGAGCTGAAAAATCGATGGATAAGAGAAGAAAAGATAGATTTGCATTATTTTGTAATGTTCACCCGGAAGATGTTATATCAGCTCCTGATGCAGATACAGTCTACAGAGTACCACTAATGCTTAAAGAGCAAGGTATGGATATGCGCTTATTAGACAAGCTTGGCTTAGAAAAGAAAAAAGGTGATCTCTTGGAGTGGACTAAATTAGTTAATAGAATAGGAGAGATCAAAAAGAGTGGCAACAAAGTTAATATAGGAATTGTTGGTAAGTATTTTGGCACGGGGGAGTACCAACTTCGTGATTCCTACGCGGCGCTTTTTGATGCTTTGCAGCATGCTGCTTGGCACCATGGATATGAACTCAACACTAAATGGATAAGTGCGCAAACAGTAGAGAAGAAAGGAATGGGGACCCAAGTAAAGGGTGTTGATGGAATTCTGGTGCCGATTGGCTGGGGAGAAAGAGGTGCTGAGGGAATGATTGAGGCAGCAGGATACGCAAGGGAGCAAAAAATTCCGTATCTAGGATTATGTTATGGAATGCAATTGGCAGTAGTTTCTTTTGCTAGAGATGTTGTGGGCTTGAAAAATGCAAATACCACAGAGAACGTGCCAGATGCGGTTGATCCAGTAATACATTTAATGCCAGCACAGAAAAAGTTTATGAACCGGAGAGCTTATGGTGGAACAATGAGACTTGGTGGTTGGGATGCTACCATTAAAAATGGCACTAGAGCTTATTGGGCTTATGATAAGTACGATGGATTTATTAATAAAAAAACAGAGTTAACGAGTGAAAGACACCGACACCGCTATGAATTTAATGATAAATATGCAAATGCAATGGAAAAACATGGGTTGGTTATTTCTGCAAGGTCGGTTGTAGAAAATTTGGCTGAAATAGTTGAGCTGCCAAAAGATAAACACCCTTTTTATATGGCAACGCAAGGACACCCTGAATATAAATCTCGTCCAAATAGACCTCATCCAATATTTATCGAGTATATAGAGGCGTGTATTAATAACAAGTAATGCAAGAAAAGTGTGGGATAGTTGGAATTGCGTACAAAAAGCCTTCAAGATCATTTGAATTTGCACTTCTTGCAGCACGCGGAGTGCAACACAGGGGACTTCAAGGAGCTGGGTTGGCGCTTAATTCAAAGGATGGGTTAAAGGTGTATCGTGGCACGGGAACAATTGATGAGGTGTTTACTAGTGATGTAGCACTTGATTTTGATGTTCCCAATAACTGGATTATAGTCCACTGTAGATATGGTACTTATGGAGATTATGATCAGACTAATTTACAGCCATGTATTGCTAGCTCCCCAAAGGGTGAAAAAGTGGCAGTTATTCATAATGGCCAATTTGCTGGGTTAAGTGAATTAAAAAGTAAAGTAGAAAAGCTAAATAAAAAGATATATTCTAATGATACAAGTGATACTTATTTATTTACCCAACTCCTGGCAGGATCTAAAGGTAAATCTTGGGATGAGAAAATAGTTAACAGCGCTGACAAATGCAGTGGGGCATATAGTCTACTAATTGGGGTAGGAAAGGATCTTTATGCAGTAAGAGATAAGCTAGGTATTCGGCCACTGTTTATAGGAAAAATATCCGGGGGCTTCATGGTGGCTTCCGAGACGCATGCGTTTAATAAGGTTGGTGGCAACGTTGAACGAGAAGTAGGAAGGGGAGAAGTTATTAAGCTCAATAATCAAGGGATACGTACTTTAGTAAAGAAAGGCAAAAAATCACACTTTTGTGATTTTGAGTTTGCCTATTTTAGTCGTCCAGATTCACTGTATTCAAGTGGTGAAGATTCTAATGTTAAAGACTGGAGCTCTTTTGGAAGTTTTCGAGAAAGATGTGGAGAGAAATTAGCTGAGGAAAAACCTATTCTAAATTCAGATTTTGTTGTTGGTGTTCCCTCTTCTGGAGTAAGCCTAGCAACTGGCTATGCGGCAAAATTAGGGTTGCCTTACAGACAGGCTATAATTCGCGATCATTTTGACCCCTTTGGCGCACAAAGATTATTTATGCGTGATGATGATATACAAAAAATTAGTAGTAGAGTATTAGGAAAATTATCCATTTCTCCAGATTTAAAAGTATGGAAAGATAAGATTGTAGTTATTGGTGATGATTCAATTGTAAGAGGCAATGTGTCTAAGAAAGTTACAGAAACTATATTTTGTCTTGGAGCGAAAGAAGTTCATTGGATTATCGGCTTCCCCCCACTTATGAATCCTTGTCATCTGGGAGTAAGTATTAGAAGTGACGGTGAGTTGGCTGCACCAAAATATGGAGGAGACCCAGTCAAAATAGCTAAAAAAATTGGCGCCACAAGTGTAAACTATATCTCAAATCTAGGATTTGTTGAGGCAAAATATCCTGGTGTAAAAGTTATTCTTCCTAAGAACAAGAATGAAATATTTGTAGCAAATGGTGGGTGCGGAGGCTGCATTACAGGGTTATACCCAGTAAGTAAAAATGGTAAATACTACAAAAATAGGTAAAAAAATATTGATAGTTGGCAGCGGAGGTAGAGAGCATGCTTTAGGCTGGAAACTAGCTCAATCGCCACACGTTAAAAAAATATATTTTACTCCAGGAAATGGCGGAACGGCAGAGATAGGTGAGAATATTGATATTACTGCAGATAACATCTTGGGTCTTTTGGAGTTTGCAAAACTAAATCAGATAGATTTGACTGTCGTGGGACCAGAAGACCCACTTAGCTTAGGGATTGTAGATGAATTTCAGAAAGCGGACCTTGCAATATTTGGTCCAAGCAAGGCAGCGGCAAAACTTGAGTCTTCAAAAAGCTGGTCATCTAAGTTTGTAGAAAAATATGGCATTCCGGCTCCTAGATACAAAGTATTTGATTCACATCAGGATGCTATAAAATTTGTAGATTCTTGTAATTGGGGTGATTTGGTAATTAAGGCAGATGGATTGGCAGCAGGAAAGGGAGTTGTTTTACCTAGTACAAAAGATGAGGCAAAACAGACAATTGTGGAGATGATGCGGGAAGGTAAATTTAAGGAAGCGGGCCGAACAGTCATTATTCAGGAGAGGTTGCGGGGCATGGAGATTTCGGTTATTGCAATATGTGATGGAAAAGATATTAAAGTTATGCTACCCGCCAAAGACCATAAAAGAGTTAATGACGAAGATGAAGGACTAAATACTGGTGGAATGGGTGCATATGCGCCAGTTCCTTTGCTTAATAAAACAATGCTAGATAAGATTAAAAAGGAGATCTTGGTTCCAACTGTTGAGGGAATGATTAGTGAAAAGAGGCCACTTGTA
This sequence comes from Candidatus Roizmanbacteria bacterium CG_4_9_14_0_2_um_filter_38_17, assembly GCA_002788855.1. Taxonomy (NCBI): domain Bacteria; phylum Candidatus Roizmaniibacteriota; species Candidatus Roizmanbacteria bacterium CG_4_9_14_0_2_um_filter_38_17. The sequence continues at coordinate 39,577 of PFSB01000013.1, forward strand.
GGAGTATTATATGCAGGGCTTATGCTAACTAGCAGTGGCCCAAAAGTTCTTGAGTACAATGTGCGTTTTGGTGATCCCGAGACTCAGCCTCAGCTAGTAATGCTAAAGTCAGATTTATTTGAACATTTAGCGGCCTGTGTAGAAGGTAAGCTTAAAGATGAGAAAATAACTTTTTTTGATGGCTACGCGGTTACGGTTGTATTGGCTTCGGGAGGTTATCCAGGATTTTATACAATGGGTCAGCTTTTGCATGGATTAGATCAAGAATTGCCTAGAGATATAGTGGTGTTCCATGCGGGTACCAAGCTAACCCAAGGTCAACATTTTAGTGTTGGTGGAAGGGTCTTAAGTGTTACAGCTCGCGGGGAAAGTCTAGAAAAAGCAGTAAGGCAAGTATATAAGGTTATTGATGAAGGGTTAGTGTATTTTAAGTCAATGCACTATAGAAAAGATATTGCTAGGAAGGCTTTACAACCAAAAAAATAAGACTAGTAATTCTTATTTCTGGCAGTGGAACAACAATGGAGAACATTATTAAGGAAACCCAAAATTCAAACCTAGGCAATGTTGAGATTGTGGGGGTAATTTCAAGTGATAAAGCAGCGGAGGGTATAAAGAGGGCAGAAAAATTGGGTGTTAATGTAGAGATAATAAATCAAGAAGAAAATGATTTTGAACAAAGATTATTAATACAACTAAATAAATGGAAGCCAGATTTAATTAGCCAAAATGGTTGGTTGCCACTTACCCCAAAGAGTGTGCTAACACAATATGACTGTAAGATTATTAATCAACATCCTGCTCCACTTGATCCAGAATTTAAAAATGGTGTTAGTTATGATTTTGGAGGTGCGGGGATGTATGGCATAGTTCCGATTGCAGCACTTGTTAAATTTAGAAAACTTGTACATGAATTACAAGCAGTAGGTCATACAAAGAGACATATTCCTATCGAGTCAACTGTTCATCTTGTAACAGAAAATTTTGATGAGGGCGATGTAATTGCAAGACAAGAATTAGTAGTTAGTGACGAAGATACGCCCGAAGAACTGCAAAAGAAACTTTTGCCTATTGAACACAAAAATGTTATTAAAGCAATTAAAGATATAGCCAGTGGCCATATGGAAATTCAAAAAAGAACAAAGCCATTTATACGAGAAAACGAAAGAAAACTTCTCATACAGGCTAAGAAAGAGGCAATGGAAAAATATTTAAATCATAAATGATAAATCGGATCGAAATTAGCTCATCTGTCCAGGATGCGGGAGCTGGTATATTGCTTGCTAAACTTCATAAATTAGGTTTTGCGATCAAAGTAAAGGCTGTCACATTATCCCAGATTTACACAGTGGATGGTAAGCTGGGCAAAGTACAGCTAGATCTTGTAGCTTCTATGCTTACTAATCCCGTAACCCATAAAGTTGTTATTAATTCGGTAGGGGAGATTAAAAAATTTAATTGGGCGTTAGAGATTGGTTTTTTGCCGGGTGTCACAGATAATGTTGCAAAGACAACTAGGGAGGCAATTGAAAATTTGCTAGATATACGGTTTGGTGAGAGTGAAGATGTTTATAGCTCCAATATGGTCTATATTTCAGGCAAGTTAACACGACAAGAAGTTGGATCAATCGCAGCTAATTTGGCCAATCCTCTGATTATGAGAATCCATATTAAAAGCTATAAGGAGTTTAGAAAAGATAATGGTATGGAAGAACAAGTTCCAAGAGTTAAGCTTGATGCAATGCCTAGTGTAATTGAGGTTGATCTTGATGTCAGTGATGAGGAATTAGTTGAAATAGGCAAGGAAGGAATAATGGGGAAAAAGGCAAGAAGAGGGCCACTGGCGCTGGATTTAGTATATATGCGTGAAATTCGTGACTACTTCAGAAAACTTAGGAGGAAGCCAACGGATGTAGAACTGGAATCAATAGCGCAGACATGGTCTGAACATTGTAAGCATACAATATTCGCCGATCCAATTGATGAAGTAAAAAATGGGCTATATAAAGAGTTTATTCAAAAAGCTACAAAAGAGATACGACTGCTCAAGGGTAAGGATGATTTTTGTGTATCGGTATTTACTGATAACTCGGGAGCGATTAAGTTTGATAAGAATTATTTAGTAACGGATAAAGTAGAAACTCACAATAGCCCTTCAGCTTTGGATCCGTATGGCGGAGCAATTACAGGTATAGTTGGTGTAAATAGAGATACGATTGGATTTGGACAGGGGGCTAGACCCATTGCGAATAGGTATGGGTTTTGTTTTGCTGATCCAGGTGACATCGCCCCATTGTATAAAGGAAAAAATAAAACGCAAAAAATGCTATCTCCAAAATTCATCATGGAGGGGGTTATTGAGGGTGTGAATGTAGGTGGGAACTGTTCTGGTATTCCAACACCGCTTGGATTTTTACAGTTTGATAGCCGTTATAAAGGTAAGCCACTCGTATTCGTGGGAACCGTTGGTTTAATTCCTACTACGATTAAGGGAAAGGCGTCATATAAAAAGAGGGCAAAGCCAGGAGATTATATTGTGATAATTGGAGGAAGAGTAGGGAAAGATGGTATTCATGGGGCTACATTTTCATCCGAAGCTTTGGATACGGGTAGTCCTGCAACAGCAGTACAGATCGGTGATCCCATAACTCAAAAAAAGCTTTCAGACGCTGTGGTAAAGGAGGCAAATAGGCAAAAACTATTTAATAGTATTACAGATAATGGAGCAGGAGGTATTTCGTGTTCAGTAGCCGAAATGGCTAAAGAGTGTAGTGGTTGTGAAGTGAACTTGGATAAAGTACCCCTTAAATATCCCAATTTGTCACCGTGGGAGATCTGGATTTCAGAATCTCAAGAGAGAATGACACTTGCAGTTCCCCCAGTTAAGTGGCTTAGATTTAAAAAACTTATGGAGAGTAGGGGAGTAGAAGTTGCTAATATTGGTAAATTTAGTAGTACTGGAATGTGCACCGTTTGGTACAAAGACCGAAAAGTAATGGATTTAAGCATGGATTTTTTACATGATGGTCTACCAATTAGACCTATGCAAACTAGCTTTATAAGAACAAGGTATAAAGAACCAAAAATAGCTCATAATAAAAACTTAAATAAAGAAATATTACAGATGTTGGGAAGGGTAAATTTGACAGGGTTTGAATTTATTTCTACACAGTATGACCACGAAGTACAGGCAAGCTCGGTTCTTAAGCCTTTGCAAGGGAAGGGAAGAGTAAATGGAGAAGCAGCGGTAATAAAACCTGTTTTTAATTCTGATAGAGGAGTAGTGTTATCGCATGGGCTTTGCCCTTCGTATAGTGATATAGATACATATCATATGGCAGCTTGTTCTATAGATACAGCTGTTAGAAATGCGGTAGCGGTGGGCGCTAATATTGATTACTTGGCATTACTGGATAATTTTTGCTGGTGTAGCTCAAGTGATAAAGCACGGCTAGGACAGCTAAAAAGAGCAGCTGAGGCTTGTTATGATACGGCAGTTTCTTATGGCACCCCGTTTATATCTGGTAAAGACAGCATGTTTAATGATTTCAAGGGTTATGATGATAAAGGTAATCCAACCATAATCTCTATCCCCCCTACTTTACTTATATCCTCTATTGGTGTCATTGAGGATATATATAAAGTAGTAAGCTTAGACTTTAAATTTGCTGGTGATTACGTCTATTTACTTGGAGAGACAAACGATGAGTTGGGTGGCAGTGAGTATTATTCGATGCTTGATGAGATCGGAAATAATGTGCCAAGGGTCGATGCCGCAAGAAACAAGAGGCTTTACAGGGCATATTACAGAGCCATACAGAAGAATTTAATTTCTTCTGGCTTGGCAATTGGTAAAGGTGGACTTGGTGTTGCACTGGCTAAAAAAGCTATTGCTGGTCAGCTGGGAGTTAAAGTTAGAATTAGTGATTTGCTAGGTAGAGACATAGATAGAATCTATACAGCTTTATTTAGCGAGAGCCAAGGAAGACTTTTGGTGAGCGTAAACCCAGAAAACGCAGCTGAGTTTGAAAAGGAAATGTTAGGTCAGTCAATTGTTAAACTCGGTGAAGTAACCAAAAATAGTAATTTTGTTGTTAAAGACATAGTTAATCTAGATTTGGATAAAATGACAAAAGTATATAGGTCAAGTTTTAAAGGATATTGATGAAACCAAAAGTATTAGTATTTTCTGGCTATGGTTTAAATTGTGAAGAGGAGACAAAATATGCTTTTGATTTGGTTGGAGCAGACGCTACTATTGTTCATATTAATGATCTTATTGCCAACAAAAAACTGCTAAATAAATACCAAATATTGGCATTTCCAGGGGGCTTTGCCTATGGAGATGATACGGGAGCAGGTAATGCATATGCAAATAAACTCAAAAACAACCTGTGGGAGGATTTAGTCAGGTTTATTAATAGAGACACACTTACAATTGGAATCTGTAACGGTTTTCAGATTATTGCTAACCTTGGTTTGCTGCCCGCAATAAATAATAAATATGGCGAAAGACAAATAGCTCTATTGGCAAATGATTCAGTAAGATATATCGTTCGCTGGGTGGACCTTAAAGTAGAAAGTAGCTCTCCTTGGCTTAATGGAATTAAGGAACTATCTATTCCTATTGCTCATGGAGAGGGAAAGTTTTATGCAGAAAGCACTCTCTTAGATAAGTTAGAAAGTGAAGGTCAAATTGCATTAACATATACAAATGGTCCTATCTGTGAGCACTTTGAGTATGATGCAAATCCCAATGGCTCTCTTCGGGATATTGCAGGTGTTACTGATCCAACTGGTAGAATACTTGGGTTAATGCCACATCCAGAGCGCGGAATGTTCTTTACTCAGCTTCCCCACTGGACATATCTAAAAGAGCAACATTTGAGAGAAGGTAGGAAGTTTCCAAAATATGCAGACGGCCTAAAGATATTCAAAAATGCTGTGAAGTGTTTTAAATAAGTGTCAAACGTCCAACGTTTGACACTTATTGTGTGAATTCTTTTAGGCTTCCGATGGTGTTGAAGTTGTGTTTGATAAATTCCATATTTAGTAATTTATTATCCTTTAAATCTATGTATACGGGCCATGAAGACCATATATATTTGTGTAGATTTTCCTTTTCAATTAACTCGGCAACTAATGGATTAAGATGAATGTATCTAATTAATTGAATTAGTTGCTCATCTGTTAGAACAATGACTGACTTTGCATTGCTTTCGAATACAGATCCCTTGAAATCATGTTTAGTATTTAGGTACTTTGAGTAACTTGTTAGCAGTCTGTGAATGTATTCTGATATGCCATCGTCTCTAAGCTGTTTAAGTACTAAGTGAAAATGGTTTGGCATTTCAACATATGCTAGAATATCAACTGGCGCAGATTTATATTTGTTGTTATGTTCGTATTTCTCCATTATTTCCTCTTCTGTACGACCTAATTTTTTACCCCGGTTTACTTCGCGTATAAATAAACTATATGAATAGTCGTAGGTCTTACACCAGAATAAAAGTTTCTCCCAGCGTTGATAGTCAGCATTGTTCATATATATTAGTGATTTGCGCACTCCACGACTGTATATGTGATAGATCTGATCAGTTATAAATTCATTTTTATGTTGCATATTAATTAAAACATTATCATTAAATGTGTCAAACGTCCAGCGTTTGACACTATATATTGTTATAATGTAGCTGATGTTTGGTAATAGAATAGGTATTGTGGGTGGGGGACAATTAGGGAGGATGCTGGGATTTGCTGCTAAGAAAATGGGGTTTTATGTTATGGTAACTGATCCAACTCCCAATAGCCCTGCGGGGCAGGTAGTAGATCATCAGATAGTTGCGAATTATCAGGACGAGAAAGCTATTAGAGAGTTAGGAGAAAACTCGGATTTTCTTACTTTTGAGATAGAGCTAGCAAATGCAGAAATATTAAAAGAGCTATCAGATAAAGGTTTACAGATTAATCCATCTGCAAAAACATTGGGTATTATAAAAGATAAGCTGGAGCAGAAAAAATTTCTACAAAAAGCAAAAGTACCAACAGCTAAGTTTATGGAAGTTAAATCTCGGGAAGATATTATTAAGGCAGGAGCGAAATTTGGTTATCCACTGATGCTGAAAGCTAGATTTGATGCCTATGATGGAAGAGGCAACGCAGTTATAAAAACAAAGGAAAATATTAATCAAGCTCTGATAAAACTTGATGGTCGCAGATTATATGTGGAGGCCTGGGTGAAGTTTGAGAAAGAGTTGGCTGTAATGGTAGCAAGATCAACTAGTGGTGATATAAAATCATTCCCTGTTGTAGAAACTCTGCATAAGAATAATATTTGTCACTTAGTGTTTGCACCTGCGCAAGTGAAGGGAAAAATAATAAAAAACGCCCAGAAACTGGCTAAAAATGTTATGAAAAGTTTAGGAGGAGCTGGAGTGTTTGGGATAGAGATGTTTTTGACAGATAAAGGGCAAGTGCTAATTAATGAATTAGCTCCCAGAGTTCATAACTCGGGTCACTATACTATGGAAGGATGTGCGACTTCCCAGTTTGAGCAGCATATTAGAGCAATTACAGGAATGCCCTTGGGAGATACTAAACTTATTCATCCAGCTGTAGTAATGATAAACATTCTTGGTGAAAGAGAAGGCATTGCCCAACCCGATGGGCTGCATATGGTTCATAAGTTACCTGGTACCTCTGTGCATATATATGGAAAACTTGAGACAAGACCTGAGCGGAAAATGGGCCACATTACGGTAGTTGCAGATGATATAAATACTGCACATAAACTAGCACTAAAAGCTCGTAAATTTGTTAAAATATAAGAAATAATGAAAAGTAAAAAAACTTGCTTAATAGGAATAATTATGGGAAGTGATTCAGATCTTCTCGTAATGAGAGAGGCAGCACTTGTGCTAGAAGAGTTGGGAGTAGGGTATGAGTTAACTATAGTCTCTGCGCATAGAACACCAAGTAGAATGACTGAGTATGCCGCAGGTGCTGCAAAGCGCAATATAAAAGTAATAATTGCTGGAGCTGGAGGAGCGGCACACTTACCTGGAATGACTGCTGCCATAACTACACTACCAGTAATAGGGGTTCCTATTAAGACAAGTACACTGAACGGTATTGATTCACTATATTCAATTGTGCAAATGCCAAAAGGTATACCGGTTGCAACAGTTGCAATCAATGGGGCAAAGAATGCGGGTATTTTAGCGGCACAAATTATTGCAACTGGAGATAAAAAACTACATAATTTGATTGGGAAATTTAGAAAAGCCCAAGAGGATGAAGTTCTTGTAAAAGCAGAAAGACTAGAGAGGGTAGGGTTTAAGGAGTATGAGTAAAATACAAGATTCGATTCCGAATATTTTAGAAACAGTAAATATTAAAGGTGTGGGTAGCAAACATTCTGGTAAAGTTCGGGACTTTTATATATTAGGAGATAGGCGTATTTTGATTACAACAGATCGCCAGTCTGCATTTAACTATAACTTAGGATTAGTGCCATACAAGGGAGCGGTATTAAATCAGCTGTCTAAGTTTTGGTTTGATAGATCGCAGAATATTATTCCTAACCACATGATAGCAATTCCGGACCCTAATGTGATGATCGCTAAAAACTGTAAACCCATACCTATCGAGATGGTTGTTAGGGGATATATGAGTGGAGTGACCATTACCTCTATTTGGCATTCTTATCAAAAGGGTGAGAGAAATATTTATGGGATAGACTTTCCAAATGGTTTAAATAAGAATGAAAAACTTTCTAAACCAATGCTTACGCCTACAACTCATCCTGATCCCGAGAGTGGTAGCCACGATGATGAGAGACTAACTAGAGCTGAGATACTAGACAAGCAAATTATACCTACAGAGCAGTATCTCCAGATGGAGAAGGTGGCCTTAGAATTATTTAAGCTTGGTTCGGATGTATGTAAAAAAAGTGGATTAATACTAGTAGATACTAAATATGAGTTTGGAATCTATGAAGACAAGTTAATTCAGATTGATGAGATGCATACGCCTGATTCTTCGCGCTTCTGGATTGCAGATACTTATGAGGAGCGAATTAGTAAAGGCGAGGAACCAGATAACTTTGACAAGGAATTCTTAAGGCTCTATTACACCACTAAACTTGGTTATAAGGGAACAGGAGAGCCACAACAAATGCCAGAAGAGCTAACTATAGACTTGGCACAGAGATATATAGATGTGTACGAGAAGCAAACAGGTGAAAAATTTGAACTATTTGACTACCCAATAGAAGATAGAATTAGAGAAAATGTAGCTAAGTATTTAGCTAATAATCCTTAGGTGTCAACTCAACCCACTCCAGGAGTGGGTTTTAGGGAGTGTAGATTATATTTTTTGGTTCGATGATAACCTGCTTTTTGCCCTTTTTTACGTATCCCATATTAAGAAGATTAATTTTATGTTTTTTACAGATACGACTCATTCTGGTTTCTACATCTGTTGGTGCAAAGATAACAAACCCTAATCCCATGTTCCAGGTCTCATAAGCTTCCTCTTCTGACATATTTTCTAGCGCCTGCATATAAGCTAATACGCGAGGCTTTTTTGGCAGCTTGTTTATTAAGTAGGTGTAGCTCTTTTTATTGCGCATGACTTTTCTGAATGCACTACCGGAAATATTGCTCATGTAGTGAATATCTACTCCTGATTTCAGCATCTCTAGAACTGGTTTTACGTAGATTTGAGTTGGTTTTAGCAGCTCTTCTCCAAGCGTCTTATTGCCGAACCTAGTAAAGTATCCTTGAGGCAGTTTCTCAACTATACGCCTTGCGAGAGATAAGCCATTTGTATGAATTCCACTAGCTGTTAGTGCATAGATTCTATCTCCAGATTTCAGTTTTTTACCAAAAATTGCTGCTGATTTAGGCTTAATCATACCAATGGCAGAACCAGTGATACTGGATGTCTTAGGCGATATTATATCTGTCAAAGTAGGTGATTCACCACTGGGAATAGCTATTCCTGCCTCCATGCAGCCTTTACGTAATCCTTTGAATAATCCAGAAATGAATTCCTTGTCAGTGAATTTTTTATAATTACCCGCTGCTATTTCATCAGATAAGGCGATTGGTGTTGCACCTAGGCAGATCATGTCATTCATATTGGAAGCAATAAGATCTATTCCTAGTCCTTGATACAGTGTTGAAATTCGACCTTTGAATTTTCTCTTATCAGAGCGTATATCCTGAGCCATGTTATCTGCAATAAGACTTTTGGTGCCGATACCGTCTGTTTTAAAAGCGAGATAGAAGTCGTAATCTTTAAAATCCAATAATGCTGCGGGCTCCCCCAGACTTTCAGTAACTATATTAATCTTATTTTTTGCTAAATTATGCTGCGTTGCATTGAGAAGATCTATGAATCCTTGCTTAAATGGATCCTTTTTTTCAAAGCCTTCTATGTCTTTGTATCTTGTCATCGCGCTAATATTAAGCTTTTCTCATAGACATGTCAATCCAGTGATGATAAAATCAGTCAATCATGTCAATATTTGCACAGCACAATGATATTCAGTTTGCAGTAGGAGATACCATAAGGGTTAACTATAAAATTATAGAGAGAGTAAAAAAGGTTGGTACTGCAAAAAGAGAAGTAAAGGAAGAAGTTCACGAACGTATTCAACCATTTGAAGGGATCGTGGTAGGAATTAAAGGTGGAAGTGCAACGAAATCGTTTACTATACGCAAAATTGCAAGTTATAATGTTGCAGTTGAGAGAATTATTCCAATTTCTTCACCTTGGTTAAAAAGTATTGAAATTGTAAGCCAAGGTAAAGTAAGAAGAGGGAAGCTAGGGTACCTTCGAACCCGCACGGGAAAATCTGCTACATATATTAAACCAAAAGTTGTTGAAGAAAAGAAAATAGTTAAGAAAGCTAAATCTACAAAAGTTGCTAAAACAGCAAAAAAGAAATAAGGTAAATTATTCTACAGCTAAGAGTTCTACTTCAAAGAGTAATGGTGAGTTTGGAGGAATTGGCCCTTGACCAGTCTCTCCGTATGCAAGATCTGAAGGTATTGTTAGCTTGCGCGTTCCTCCTACTTTCATACCCTGAACCCCTTGATCCCATCCTGGAATTACCTGGCCTACGCCAAGAGTAAAGCTAAATGGAGCTCCTCGATCCAGTGAACTATCAAACTTGGTTCCATTAAGTAGTCTTCCAGTGTAATGTACAGAAATTGTAGCTCCGGAAGTTGCTTCCGCACCACTGCCAACTACAATATCTTCTGCTAGTAATTCTGTAACGACTGCGGTATTGGAGTCATCTGGGCTTGTGGAAACTGGTTGTGATTCAGAGATTGCTTGAGGTACGCTGAGACCAATATCCACCTGTTTGTCTGTATTTGTATTCTTTTTCATTATATATAATCCCCCAATAATAACTACTATGATAATGAGTATTGTTATACGCAAACCAAACTTATCATCATCCATTATTTTGTTATTTTAACACACATAGCTCTAAATGATATGGTATACTTTGTTTTGTAGTATGAACGTACAAACACTTCAGGTTTATTCCAAGGAGAATGATGGCGAACTTTTTCAGGTTATTGAAAGTTTAGCTATGGCTGGCAAAAAAATAGCTAAAGATATAAATAGAGCTGGCTTGATAGATTTGTTAGGTCTAACGGGAGAGGTAAATGTTCAAGGTGAAGAAGTTAAAAAATTAGATGAGTTTTCTAATAAAGTATTTGAAGAAGAGCTAGGCAAATCTGGAGCTGTAGCAGGGTATGCTTCTGAGGAAAACGAGGGTGTTGTGGACTATAGTAATAGTGGGCAATATATAGTAAGTGTTGACCCACTGGATGGATCTTCCAATATTGATGCAAATGTTAGCGTAGGTAGTATATTTTCAGTTTTGAAAAGAATAAGTAGAGATAAGGTTAGTGAGGTTGATTTCTTGCAAAAGGGGAGTGAGCAAGTTATGGCAGGGTATTTCCTATATGGGTCGAGCACAATGCTAGTGTATTCTACAGGTAGTAGGGTAAATGGCTTTACCAAGGACCCGGATACTGGCGATTTTATACTATCACATGAAAACATTAAAACCCCAGAGGAAGGCATTGTATATAGTATTAATGAAAGTTATTCGCTAAATTGGGATAGTAAGTTAACAAAATATATTGAACTTCTGAAAGGTAAGAAATATAAAGCAAGATACATTGGATCTTTGGTTTCGGACTTTCATCGCAATTTATTATATGGAGGAATATACGTATACCCAGCTGATAGTAAAAATGTTGACGGAAAGTTAAGACTTGTTTATGAATGCAATCCTATAGCGTTTGTAGTTACTCAAGCTGGGGGGAGAGCAACTAATGGTGATGAAGATATTTTAGATATAATCCCTACAAAAGTTCATCAAAGAACACCATTTTATGTAGGAAGTAAGGGAGATATTGAATTATGGAAGGAGGTAGATCAAAAGTAAACATGGATAAACAGAAATTAGAAGATATAGCAAAAAAAATAGTAGCAAAGAGTAAAGGAATTTTAGCAGCAGATGAAAGCTCTGGTACCATTAAAAAAAGATTAGATAGCATTAATGTGGAGTCTACTGAAGATAGCCGCAGAAACTACAGACAACTTTTGTTTGAAGCTTCTGGAATTGAGAACTATATTAGCGGTGTGATTCTTTTTGACGAAACAATAAGACAACAAACAGATGCTGGAAAGAAACTGATTGAGATTTTGAGTGATAAAAACATAATCGCTGGTATTAAAGTAGATATGGGGGCAAAAGATTTAGCTTTCTATCCTGGTGAAAAAATAACTGAGGGTTTAACTGGTTTGAGAGAAAGATTAGCTGAATATAGTGAATTGGGAGCTGGTTTTTCCAAATGGAGAGCTGTTATTGAACTGGGAGACGGCATTCCAACCGACGCGTGTATAGATGCTAATACTCATGCACTAGCAAGATATGCAGCTTTATCACAAGAAGCAGGCATAGTTCCCGTTGTGGAACCAGAGGTTCTAATGACTGGAACTCACACAATTGAGGAGCACGCTGAAATAACAAAAAAAACACTACAGATAGTGTTTAAGGAGCTTAATAAGTATAGGGTACATATTCCAGGAATGCTTTTAAAGCCAAATATGATAGCAACTGGCCTTGATGGAGATATACAGTCGACGTCTCAGGAAGTAGCAGAGGCAACTTTAGCAGTCTTTAAGGAAGTTTTACCAGATGAATTACCAGGAATAGTATTTTTATCAGGGGGTTTATCTCCGGATAGTGCAACTGCGCATTTGGCAGCAATTAACTCAAGAGGAGATCAGCCATGGGAATTAAGTTATTCGTTTGGAAGAGCGCTGCAGGGAGAAGCATTAGATGTGTGGCAAGGTAAATCAGAAAATACTGAAGCTGCACAAAAAGCATTAATTGAGAGAGCAAAAAAAGTGTCTCAGGCACGAGACGGTATTTAGGTAGTCTTCTTTTAGAGATAGCTTATTGATTTAGGTGTGGTGCTCTAGTAAAATGAGCTTATGTTTGGGTCGCTAGCTCGTTTGGCAGATCCGCCAGCTGGCGGACTTTAAGCTATGTTCTATGTATACGTTGCTAGAAACATATCTACAGGTAAGAAGTATATTGGTCAAACAATAGATCCTGCCAGTCGTTTAAAAAGGCATAATAAGAGCCTTTCTTCCAAGAAAAGTGGTTACATTTATAAAAACAGGGGACCTTGGGTGATAGTATACGCGGAAATGTATAAATCTAGAATGGAAGCGGTTACAAGAGAGAAGCAGTTAAAGACTTATAGAGGCAGAGAGTTCATTAAACGTGTTATAATTTGAACTCAATGGGTCGCTAGCTCAATGGCAGAGCAGTAGCCTTTTAAGCTATTGGTTCTGGGTTCGAGTCCCAGGCGACCCACAAATATTGGAGTTGTGGGGTCGCTAGCTCGTTTGGCAGATCCGCCAGCTGGCGGACTTTAAGCTATTGATTCTGGGTTTCCGCCGGTCGGCGGACAGGCGAGTTTTAAGGCGACCCACAAAAAATGAGTACATGGCGTGTTCGTCTAGTGGCCTAGGACGCTACCCTTTCAAGGTAGAGACCACGGGTTCGAATCCCGTACACGCCACAGATTCTTATTTTTTGTAGGATTTGTTGTAACAATTTTCAGCTTTTGTAAAGCCAGCTAGCTCTGCTTCTTTCTCTGAACAAAACCAGTTTTCACCCAAATCTAGCTCTACTACAGTGTTATTATATGGTGAGCAACCTGGGAAGTAATATAGCTTTGCACTTGCATTTCTTGAGCTTATATTTCCTTTAATTAAACATCCTTCTCTTGTTGAGGTTTTTTGAGTACATTTTCCGTGAATTCCAAGTTCTTGATCCTTGGCTACGTTCATTATTTGCCTCAACCTTTTAGCTTCGCTGGTATATTCACTATCAACACGAGCATAGCCTTCTTTGACAAGTATCTCGTTTATAAGCTTGCCGTCCTCATAAACCAGTGCTAATTGACGTTGGTTTGAGTCGCGTCTTTGGTCCATTAGTCTTATACGTTTTCCTTCTACTAGTTCCTCAAGTCTTTGTTTAGCTTTATCACCCAAGCATAGTCCTAGGGCTGGGGTGTCTATGTCAGCAAGTCTAACTTTAAGCTGTGTATCAAGCATGAATGTGTCTCCATCTATTACATCCTGCACAAGATAACTAGCTTCAAGTTTTGCCTGGTGTAGCTGGGTATTTAGCAGATAAACTGCTATGTATAAAGGAAGGGTACTTATTCCAAGTAGGATGATAATTTGCTTATATCTTTTATTAAGCATCTCTTTTGTATAGTATATCAAATTAAAGTAAAAATTGATGCGACTCTTCTGGGTAGATTGCTACAAAAAAATGGTGGCTGACCCCATTTCTCTAATTAAACCTATTTAGGCCGAGGTCTTTGCTGATAGTAAAGCTTCGCTTAAAATACCAGATACTTGCTGATAACCAGATTATGTTTAGTACGATGCTAGCTAGAATATAATGAACTGGAACAAAATGACCATTCAGGATTTCTCGCATAGATTCTAGGATGTATGTTGTGGGGATCATCCAGCTGACTGGTTGAATAAATGTAGGTAGCTTATCTACTGGGTAGAATATTGCGCTAAGTGGCAGAAGAAAACCTGGTAAAGTCCAGATTACAGTTTGTACTTTTGGTCCCCAGCGGAGCACTATTCCAGCAGAGATAAATCCGATACTCCAGCCGGTTATGGAAGCAAGTAGGTAAAAAATTGGTAACCACCAACCCAGCACTAAGACATTAACAGTATAAAGAAAAAGAACGGCTGGGATTATGAATGCTAATGTTATGAATGTTTTACCGACTGAGAGCAGGAGGACTGTGATAATCCATTCCAATACCGTAAGTGGGGTAGAGAATATATTTACGAGGTTATTATTCCATATCTCATCCATGAGATTTCGAGATATTTCTGCTTGGGATCGCCAGATTACATTCCAGAGCACCAGACCTAGAAGTATTGCAACAATTAGGTTTTGGGTGCCTGAAGTAGATGATAACCACTGACTTGTTACTCCCCAGAGCACAATATCTACCAATGGCCAATAGATCATGTCTGATAGAAGATCAAAGTCTCTTTTTAGCGGATAAAGGTGTCGAAGAGCTAGTCCTGAGATTCTAGTTAGTGAAATTTTCATGTTAGATACTTTTAGCTAAGAAATAATCCTCTAGTGTTGGCTTATCTATGCTTATCTGGGTATACTGAATTCCAGACTTTGCAAGCTTAGATAGGAATTCAGCGATCTGGGTCTCTTCTAGAGTAATAGCTACCTCACGATTGTCTGATTCAATTTCTAACCCTTGTTCCTTTGAAAAATTAATTGTTCTTTTAAGTCCATCTTTAATAACAAGATGCATTTTGCAAGTGGTAATGGTTTTAGCAAGATTTTCAGGTGTATCAGTAGCTATTATATTGCCTTGCTTTAAGAAGACAACTCTGGCGCAAAGATCAGTTACTTCTTCCATGTTGTGTGAAGTGTAGATTATACTCGTTCTAAATTCTTCCTGTTGCTTCCTAATAAAAAGCCTAACTTGATGAGCTATGTCTGGGTCAAGGGAGGCAGTTGGTTCATCTAGGAGAACTATTTTGGGATGTGGAATAAAAGCTTTTGCCAACATAATACGAGTAATTTGCCCAGCAGATAATTGATTCATGGTTTTGTTTTTTTGATTAAGAACTCCAAAGAACTTGAGGAAGCGTGTAGTGCGGTCATTAAATGTTGCTCCTGTTACTCCAAAAAGCCTGCCATAAACTTTAAGATTTTCCCAAACGGATAATCTCCAGGGGAAGCTAATATATGTACTAGCGAAGGTGACAGACTGGAGAATTTCACTGCGGCTTTGTGCAAAATCCTTGTCAAAATAACTAATTTCCCCACTGGTAGGAGTAAGTACACCTAATAACATTGCAATTGTGGTAGACTTGCCGGCTCCATTTGGTCCAAGCAATCCTAATATCTCACCATCTTGGAGCGAGAAACTAATTTTATTAACTGCACAGAAAGGTTTGCCTTTTTTTTCAGTAGGCTTGTACACTTTTGTCAGATTTTGGACATTAAGTACGTTTTGCATAACAGATAATTATATCATCGGTACCTTGCGTTTGAATAGTAGATAATATCTACGTGGATTTAGGAGAGGCCGTAGATATTAAGGTTGGAGTGTGAAAAAGTAAGCTGTTAGTTTTCTCCGAACCAGATGACTATTTCTCCCGCTGCGGCACCAAAGCCCAGTCCATTTCCTCTGACAAAGCCTGTGTCTAAGGCTCCGTCATCAAGAATTTTATCTATCATGATTATAGAACTTACACTGGAATTGCTCCTGTGCTATCTGATGAGTCTGTGCCTGGAGCATCGTCGTCAAAGACAACTGCACCCTCGAGAATACCGTCACTATCCAGATCATAGCCACCTATCCAGCCGATGTGACCTCCCCAGGTGTGCGCGTCCTGCCACTTTCCTGCATACGGACCATCCCAGCCGGCAACACCTATGTCTGTAGTAAATGGATTAAGCGCTGTTGTTAATCGGTAGTCTGGTGGCCATATTCCTGTATCTATTTGGTACCTCAGAGCCATGTCCCGAATTTCTCTAGCGTGGCTAATTCCTTGAGTTACTCTTCCTCTCTCCATCGCACTAGAGAATACAGCCAGTCCTGCAGCAGCTAGCAGACCAATAATAGCTATTACAACCAATAATTCTATTAGCGTAAACCCTCTATGAATAAATCTAGTCATAACTAAATGATAACAGATTGTTATTTGAATAGCATATAATTGCATCAATGGAACTTGAGGAAGCGGTGGATATTAAGGTTAGACTTGAGAATATTATAAAGACTTTGGCAATCGAGTATATTAATCCGGATAGGATTTTTTGCTTTAGAAGTCATAAGTCCAAAGCAAATGCTAGAGCGAGAATCTGGAGCATGCCGAGAATCTGGCAGATGGCCCTTAAGATCAAATCCTGCTATGTAATAGAGGTTTTATCTGAAAAATTTGACAATATTTCCTATGATGATCAGACAAAAATCCTTATACACGAGTTATTACATATACCTAAAACTTTCTCGGGAGCACTAAGACCTCATAAGGGCAGATATATGACTGTGGGCCATCGTGAAGTTGATAAATTATATAAGCTGTTCAAGAAAAACTTATGATTAGATTTATTCACGGAGATAACCAGTTAGAGTCAAGAAATAGACTTAGTGAGCTGATCCAAGAAGCAGGAAATAAAGAAGTGGTTAAGTTGAGAGAGGTTAATTTAACAACTATAAAACAAGCTCTTGAATCTAGTTCTTTGTTTGCTGAGGAAAGAGTTGTTGTAGTTGAGAATATAATTTCAGGAAGAGTTGATAAAAATGTTTTAGATTATCTAAAGAAAGGCTTGTTTGAAAGTGACCTTTTTATTTGGGAAGGCAAGAAAATGGACGCCAGAAAGTTAGGATGGGTAAAAAAGAAGGGAAGGTTAGAAGAATATAGTTACCCAAAAGTGTTATTCAAGCTGGTGGAGGTAGTCGGGGCTGTTAGTAAAGGCGAAGTACTTGAGCTATTTAATGAAACGACTAGTCGAATGCCTGTTGAGCTTGTGTATTTTATGTTAGTTAGGCAGCTAAGGTTATTATTGCTAATTTCTCATAATGGGGTTGATGCAGCTATTAAGGAAACAGCAAGTCTACAGAGCTGGATGATAGGTAAGTTTAAAGCTCAGGCAAGTTCGATAGGGCAAGAGAGATTAAAAAAACTATATAAGCAAATTTTATATATTGACTACCAGCAGAAAAGTGGTCAAGCAAATTTAAGCTTAAAGCAAACACTTGACATCTGGCTCTCGCAATTGTAATATTTTCATACATCATATGAAAGTACCAGATAACATCTTTCGTGGATACGATATCCGTGGACTTGCGAATACTGAACTTACCAATGAGAATGTTGTGGCAATTGCCCAAGGCTATGCAACTTATCTGATTGGTAGAAGAATTTACGATACTATTCTTGGAAGAGACTGCAGACTATCTAGTCCCAGGATACATGAAATCGTCGTTAGAGAGCTAATAGAGTCAGGAATAACAGTTTATGATATTGGAATGACTATTTCCCAGATGACATACTGGGCTAGCTATTATTTCCGAAGCAAGGGTCTAATGATGATTACCGCTTCCCACAATCCAAAAGAGTACAACGGCTTTAAGCTAGGAACTGGTTTTTCAGAGACCATGGTTACGGAGGAAATAATTGCTTTTAAAGATATTGTACAAAAAGGAAAATTTAAGAAGCTAGATAAAAAAGGTGAACATATAGAGAAAGATGTGTTCAAGGAGTATATGGAGGATTTATTTAGAAGAGTTCCACCGCATACAATTGGTAAATTTAAAGTAGTCGTGGATTCCTTAAGTGGTAGCACAGGGCCATTTTTACCTGAGATACTCCGGATGGCAGGGTGTGTGGTGGTAGAGAAAAATACAGTGCCAGATGGAAATTTTCCAACAGGAACACCAGATCCTACTGAAAGTGAGCATTTGGAAAGATTAGCTAAGGATGTTGTTAAAGAAGGAGCAGATTTGGGTTTTTCATATGATACAGATGGTGACCGAGTAGGGATAGTGGATAATAAGGGTAACCTGTTGTGGAATGATACATTGGTATCTATCTTCGCTCGTGATGTTTTGGAGTTTATGCCAGGGTCATCAATAGTGTTTAATACGCTTTGCTCAAAACAAGTTTCAGAAGTGATCGTATCTGATGGTGGAAAGCCGGTGATCTGGATGACAGGACATTCGTTTATTAAGGCAAAGGTAAGAGAAATTGGGGCGCCATTTGGTGGTGAGCTATCTGGTCACTTTTTCTTTATGGATAACTTCTATGGACACGATGATGGAGCGATTGCATCTTTAAGAATATTGGCGTATTTGACTAGGAGAGAGAAATCGTTAGCGGAGGTTGTAGCTGAATTACCCCAGTATATCTCAAGTCCTGAGATTAAGTTGGGTTTGGCTGATAACATTAAATTTAAGCTAATAGAGAACGAAATCCAACAAGATATTAGGAAGCTCTATCCGGATGCAGAATATGTTACTATTGATGGAGTGCGAATGGATACTGAAGATCGGATGCTTATTATTCGCGCATCCCAGAATGGACCATACATAACTATAAAGTTTGAGGCTAAACACCAGGAAGATTATGACCAAATGAAGACACAAATTGAAACAATGTTAAAGAAATATGACCAAATAAAGTTTGATGAGGGTGTAAACATTCACGCATTTATGTAATGAATCTAGAAGAAAGAATAATAAAATACGATAAAGGGAATTCATTTGGATCACTAAAGGAGTTGCCAGACCAGTTTACTCAAACTTGGGAAGATATTCAAAGCTTAGATTATGGAGATAAATATAGAGATATAGATAATATTGTAATTGCAGGAATGGGAGGATCTGCCTATTGTTTTTATGTTGTCCAGTCTCTTTTTGGAAATCAGCTAAAGGTTCCTCTTATTTTATCCAACGACTATGGACTACCTAACTTCGTAAATGAGCGCTCACTGGTAATTGCTTCATCTTACTCTGGATCTACCGAGGAGACAGTAAGTGGTGCACAGGAAGCTTTAAAAAGAAAAGCAAAACTTACTTTTATTTCAAGTGGTGGCCAGCTTAAAAATATATCTTCGACTAATAATTTAACAGGATATTTCTTTGATCCTAAACATAATCCAGCTGGGCAACCTCGAATGGGTCAGGGATATATGCTCCTAGGCACAATTGGTATTTTATATAAAATGGGACTAATACAAGTAAATGATAAGGATATTAAAGACAGCATTCAGGGACTAAGAGAAAGTATGGCAGACTTATCTAAGCAAGCGACGGCTTTAGTAGATATGTTTAGACAGCAATATCTTCTTTACATTGGAGCAGAGCACTTAAGTGGCAATATACACATTATGAGAAACCAAACGAATGAAACAGCAAAACAATTTGCAATGTATGCTCTGATTCCAGAACTTAACCATCACCTTATGGAAGGACTGTTGTATCCAGAGAAAAATAAGCCATATTTTGTATTTTTTAACTCACAACATTATTCAGAGAGAATTAAAAAGCGTTTTTTGCTTACTGATGAAGTTGTAAAAAAGAATAACGCCAGTACTGTGAGTATATCAGTAGGAGGTGAATCGAAGATAGCTGAATTTATGAGAATGCTTGCATTTGGTGGATATCTGACTTTCTACCAAGCTATGGATTATGGTCTAGATCCGGCTAAAATTCCCTGGGTAGACTACTTCAAAGAAAAACTTGCTTGAGGTCTTTGCCTCTTGATCTTACTTAACCCTGTTATAGTGGATACATGACACATTCTCCAGCTGATTGATCTTAGTTTAGGAGGAGTTCACCATAGTTGGGAGGAAGATGATCAGAAGTATCCTCATGGAAATATCTTAGACATAGATCCTGAACATAATAGGATTGAATTTTTGCGTAGACTACCCAAAGTTCTTAATAATGGTGAAGAGGGGAAAGTAGTACAGCTTCTTAGTACAAATTATTATTGTATGAGTAAGTATGTAGTAAATAACCACTTCGAAAATAAATATACCAATACAGATGATAGTTTCCATCATTTGTTTGTTAAATTGGGCAAAGTTGATGTGCAGACGGTAGGAGGTAAAGTTACTGTTAGTGCTGGTCATTCTTATTTTATACCAGCTGCAGCTGGTAGCTATTCACTTGATTGCGGAGGAAAGTTGTCGGAAGTAATCGTTTCCTATATTAATTAACGTAACCATAAAATAGATTAAGTATGACTTTGGAGCTTGATTGAAAGGTTTTTGTAAGGTTAAGCCTTACTTGAAGCCTTACTTGAGTTTTATCAACACACCCTAGTTCCCTCTTGATCTTACTTACTTAACCCTGTTATAGTGGATACATGGCACATTCTCCATATGTTGTTTGGTTTGATGAAGTAGATAAAGGAGACATTAATTCTGTAGGTGGAAAAGGAGCTAACTTAGGCGAAATGACCAAAGCGGGTATTCCTGTTCCCACAGGTTTTATAGTTACCGCACAGGCATATTTTAAGTTTATCAAAGATGCAGGGATTAAAGAGGAGATAACTCACGAGTTAAAAAAGATTAACATCAATAACTCAAAAATCTTACAAAGTGGAGCAAAAAAAATAAGAGATATTATTAAAAAGGCAGACATACCAGAGGAAATAGTAAAGGATATATTTACTCATTACCACAAACTTCCTAAGCATCTAGGAAAGCGCAAGCTAACATTTAAAAGACTGGCAAAACAGTTGAAAGAGCCATTAGTAGCAGTAAGATCATCAGCCACGGCTGAAGACTTACCAGGAGCCTCATTTGCTGGTCAGCAAGAAACTTTTCTTAATGTGCAAGGAGACGCTAACCTAATATACACAGTAAGAAAAGCTTGGGCTTCTTTATTCACGGCTCGTGCCATTTTTTATAGAGAGGAAAAAAAGTTTGACCATATGAAAGTAGGTATTGCTTTACCTGTGCAAAAAATGATCGAGTCTAAGACTTCTGGAATTATGTTTACTCTTGACCCTATTACTAATAATAAAGAGCACGTTGTGATTGAGGCAATATATGGCTTGGGCGAGTTAATCGTGCAGGGAGCAGTTACTCCAGATCACTATATTATAAATAAAACTAACTTAGACATTATTGCTAAACACCTTGGAATACAAGAAGAAAAAATGGTTTTGAAAGGAAATAATAATGTTATTCAAAAATTAAAGAGTAGTGAAGGTGGTAAGCAAAAGATAACTGATGCCCAAATTAAAGCCATTGCCAAATATGGTAAAGAGCTGGAAAAGCATTATTATTTTCCTCAGGATGTTGAATGGGCTATTGAAGATGATCTAGTATTTATCTTACAAACCAGACCTGTAACTACATCTGGAGGTAAAAAACAAAAGGATAATTCAACATCTCTAGATGGTCTTAAAGAGTTATTAAGTGGTAGCCCAGCTTCTCCAGGTATTGGCTCGGGTAGAGTTGTAATTATTAAAGAGGCCAGTGAAATTAATAAAGTTAAGTCAGGAGATGTCCTTGTTTCAGAAATGACAGACCCAGACTTTGTTCCTGCAATGAGAAGAGCAAGTGGCGTAATTACAGATAAAGGTGGACGTACATCACATGCTGCAATTGTATCTAGGGAATTAGGAATTCCTGCAGTTGTTGGTACAAAGAATGCAACAAAAGAATTACATAATAACTTAACAGTGACTGTTGACGGGAGCACTGGCAAGGTGTATGAGGGCTCACCAGTAAGAGGAAAGATAGACTTATCTACTAAAGAAGTACGCCCAACTATGAAAATAAAGACAGCTACTCATGTCTACTGTAATCTGGCTACACCAGATAGAGTTGATGAAGTTGCTAACATGAACGTAGATGGAATCGGGCTACTAAGAGCTGAGTTTATGATTGCGAGCATAGGATATCATCCAAAATACTTGATCGAGCAAAAAAAGACAAAGTTATTTATAGATAAAATGACCGAGCAAATAAGCGAGTTTTGTAAACACTTTGGTCCAGATAGACCTGTTGTATATAGAGCTACTGACTTTAAAAGCAATGAATATCATAATCTTAAAGGTGGTAGTTCTTATGAAGCAAAAGAGGAAAACCCAATGTTAGGATTTAGGGGGGCATACAGGTATATATCTGATCCAAAAGTATTTCAACTTGAATTGAAGGTTATTAGAAACCTCAGGGATAAACTAGGGTATAGGAACTTGTGGTTAATGATTCCATTTGTTAGAACAGTTGAAGAATTGAAACTTGTTAAAAGGTTGATACAGGAAGCGGGTCTACATAGATCTGGATCCTTTAAGCTATGGATGATGGTAGAACTACCTTCAAATGTAATACTTATTGAAGATTTTATAGAGGCAGGAATTGATGGTGTATCGATTGGTTCCAATGATTTAACTCAACTAACCCTTGGTGTCGATCGTGATTCAGAAAAAGTAAGCAAGGAGTTTAATGAGCTAAACGGTGCAGTACTTTGGTCAATAGAGAGAGTTATTAAAGCTGCAGCAAAACACAAAATTACAGCTTCAATTTGCGGACAAGCAGCTAGTGACTATCCAGATTTAATTGAAAAGTTAGTTGAGTGGGGAACGACGTCTGTTTCAGTTAATCCAGATGCAGTTGACCAAACTAGAGAGCTGATTTATCAATGCGAAAATAGATTAATTTTAAAAAAAAGTAGAAGTTGATTTTTAAGTCTAAACAATGTTACTATTTAATAAATTATGCAGAGTAAAATAATTCCAGTTGTAGACAAAAAGTTAAGTTTCACTCCTAATCTTGTTAACTATGACGCTTCACATTCAAAATTTTCTTATAAAGATTATGAAAATGAACTAGATTGGTTTGATAAAGATCATATAAATGCTGGCTACAACGCAATTGATCGCAATGCATTTGGACCGAGAAAAAACAAAGTAGCCTTATACTGGGAGGGAGCGAACGGTAGTGAAATGCAGTTTACCTTCCTACAGATGTCTTTAGCTTCAAATAGATTTGCCAATATGCTTAAAAGTTTGGGAGTTGACAAGGGAGATCGAGTTTTCTTATTTTTACCAAGGATTCCTGAATTATTCATTTCTTTTATTGGAACGCTAAAAAGAGGAGCCATTGCGGGAACGCTTTTTGCAGCATTTGGACCACAGGCACTACAGGATAGATTGAGTAATAGTGGAGCAAAAGTAGTGATAACTACGCCAGAACTTAAATCAAGAATCGATGGAATCCGAGACAAGCTACCAGAACTTGAGCATGTGATTGTAGTAGATGGGAAAACCCGCAGATCTTTTTGGGAAGAGAAATACATATCAACTAGGAAGTCTGACTCATACTATGATCTATTTACGACAGCTAGTGAAAAATTTGCACCGATGCATACTTCATTGGATGATCCTGCTTTTATGCTTTATACGTCTGGGACCACTGGTAAACCTAAAGGGGTTGTTCATAGACATTATGCAATAGTTCATGAGTATTTAACAGCTAAATGGGTACTTGATCTAAAAGAAGATGATGTCTACTGGTGCACTGCGGATCCTGGTTGGGTTACTGGTATTGCATACGAAAACTTAGGCAACTGGGCTAATGGAGCATCCACACTAATTTATGAGGGTAGATTTAGTCCTGAAAAGTGGTACTCACTAATTGAAGAGTATAAAGTTAATGTTTGGTATACAGCACCAACAGCTATAAGAATGTTAGCTGCGTCAGGAAAAGAGCTAGTAGATAAATATGATCTCTCAAGCCTTCGTCATCTATGTTCTGTTGGCGAGCCACTTAATCCCAAGGCGGTAAACTGGGGAAAAAAGGTGTTCGGGTATCCATTCCATGATAATTTTTGGCAGACTGAAACTGGAGGTATTGTAATCGCTAATTATCCATCTCTGCCAATTAAGCCAGGATCAATGGGTAAGCCAGTTCCAGGGGTATCCGCAAGTGTAGTGGATGATGAAGGAAAACCTGTACCAGTTGGAAAAGAGGGAGCATTAGTGTTGAAACCTGGTTGGGCTTCAATGATGCAAAAAATCTGGAAAAGACCAAAGAAATATGATAGTTACTTTAAAAATGGCTGGTATATTACCGGTGACCGAGCATTTATGGATGAGGATGGTTATTTCTGGTTTGTTGGGCGCGATGACGATGTTATAAAAACAGCGGGAGAGAGAGTCGGACCTTATGAGGTTGAGTCAGCGCTAGTCGAGCATGAAGCTGTTATTGAAGCTGGGGTTATAGGTATACCTGATGAAATGAGAGGGTCAATTATTAAAGCATTTGTTAAACTGAAACCTGGATATAAGGCAAGTGAAAAGTTAAAGGAGGACGTTGCTCAATATGTTAAAAAGCACCTGGCTGGACATGCTTATCCAAGAGAAATAGAATTTGTAGATAAATTGCCAAAGACTAGATCAGGAAAGATTATGAGAAGAGTGCTAAAAGCAAGAGAACTAGGCCAGGAAGTAGGCGATACCTCTACGCTACAAGAATACTAAATATACCCTTGACACTATCTGTATGATGATATATGATTTGATCATATGCTGAGGCTTGGCATTAATGGAGTTGGAAGGATTGGTCGAGCAGTAACACGGCTTGCACTTTTACGGGATGACCTACGGGTAGTTGCCATAAATAGTAAATCATCAGCAGATTCACATGCGTATTTACTTACATATGATTCTGTTCATGGAAGATTATCTAAGCGGGTAACAAGTAGTAAAAATAACATTATTATTGGAAATAAAATTATTAAGTGTTTTAGAGAAAATCAACCAAAGAATATCCCTTGGGGGCAAGAAAAAGTAGATATAGTCATAGAATCTAGCGGTGTTTTTAATGACAAGAATTCGGCGAGTGATCACTTAGGAAATAGTGTTAAAAAGGTTATTATTTCAGCACCATGCAACGATGCAGATAGGACTATAGTTATGGGTGTTAATGAGGAAGATTATGATCCTGATCAAGATCAGGTCATATCAAATGCGTCGTGTACAACTAACGCTCTTGCACCTATATGTAAAGTACTTGAAGAGAGTTTTGGTATTAATAAGGGAATGGCGACCACTATACACGCTGCAACTTCCACTCAATCAGTATTAGACAAATCAAGTAAAAAAGACTTTAGAAAAGGAAGATCAACTATGAATAATATAATTCCCTCAAGTACCGGTGCAGCTAAAGCCTTGGGTCAGGTTTTGCCTAACCTTTCAGGTAAAATTGATGCCATGGCAATGAGAGTGCCAGTTCTTAATGGTTCAGTTGTAGATCTGAAGGTTGAGTTAAAAAAAAATGTAACAAAGGATGAAGTACTATCTGCATTTACTAGCTCCAAAATGATTAATAATGGAATATTAGAGATTAGCTCCTCGCCACTTGTTTCACAGGATATTGTGGGGAACACAGCTTCATGTATAGTTGATAGTGAGTTTGTAAGCGTTATTGGAGGTAATTTAGTTACAGTTCTAGCTTGGTATGATAATGAAATGGGCTACTCAGCAAGGCTTTTAGACCTAGCAGCATACATAACTGCATGATATTAAATTCAATTTATGATGTTGATTTTCGCAATAAAAAAGTTTTTCTGCGAGTCGATTATAACGTCTCCCTAAATTCGGATAATAGTATTAGTAATGACACTAGAATCACTCAGACTTTACCGACCATAAAATATCTGATAGATAAGGGTGCTGGTTTAGTTTTAGCTTCTCACTTGGGAAGACCTGGTGGAAAGGTTGATAAAAGATACAGTATGAGTGCTGTTGCTATTCGTTTAGGTGAGCATTTGGGTAAAAAGATAAGAGTTATTCCAGATTACTGGAAAAGTAAAATAGTAGTTAAGCCAGGCGAAGTGGTTATGCTTGAAAACCTTCGTTTTCACAATGGAGAAGAGAGCAATGATCAAAAACTGGCTAAATATATTTCTAGTTTTGTGGATATCTATGTTAATGATGCCTTCGGCTCATCGCATAGAGCGCATATGTCTATAGTTGGAATCGCCAGTCATCTTCCGGCATATGCTGGTTTATTACTTCAGAAAGAAATTACATTAATAGACAAACTTCTGAATAAAAGGAAAGGTTCTTTAACAGTTGTTATTGGTGGAGCTAAAACGCCTGAGAAAATAGGAGTTATAAATAACTTATTAACTAAAGCAGATACAATATTGTTGGGTGGAGCAGTAGCTAATACCTTTTTATCTACGTGGGGAATAAAAACTGGAGTTTCTCTAGTTGACCATGAGATGACAGAAATGGCAAGGCAAATTATGTGGAAAGCCACACAATCAAATGTTAAGTTAATATTACCTGAGGATGTTGTAGTCTCTAATACAAAGCAAACTAGGGAGCCTGTAGAAATATCATATAAAGAAGTGCCAGGTCATTTAGCTATTTATGATATTGGATCTAAAGCAAGAAAAAAATATGCAGATGAAATACTATCTTCTGATTCTGTTATCTGGAATGGGCCAATGGGATTATTTGAAAAACCACAGTTTATAGCAGGAACTAAGTCTGTGATGGATGCAATGGTTAAGTGCAAAGGGACAACTGTTATTGGAGGAGGGGATACTTTGACTGCTCTGCAGGACAAAAAACAACTCAACCATATTACTCATATCTCCACAGGTGGAGGCGCGCTGCTTGAATATCTTGAAAAGGAATCGCTACCAGGGATAGATATTGTTAAAAATTCATAAGTAGTGGATAGACAAAGAATAACGATAACATTAAAGTCTGATTTACTTACAAAAGTGGATGAGAGTATAGACGGAACAACCATACGTAACCGGTCCCATGCTATCGAGTATTTATTAACAAAAGCAGTTGCCCCTCCAATTTCTCAGGCTGTTATTTTAGCAGGTGGGCTGGGCGTTAAAATGAGACCAGTTACCTATGAAATCCCTAAAGCTTTAATACCAGTTAAAGGCAAACCATTGCTTGAATATATGATTGAATCTTTGAGAGAAGCAGAAATAAGAGAGATTATATTAGCAATTGGACATTTAGGTAGCAAAATTAAAGATCACTTTGGAAATGGCTCGAAATTTGGAGTCAAGATTACTTATAGTGAAGAGAATAGTAATCTAGGAACAGCTGGAGCCTTAGCTAATTGTTATAGCCTGCTTGAGCAGAAACCTTTTGTTATATTGCATGGTGACATTCTTGTAGACCTAAACTTTAGAGAGCTTATTTCTTTTCATCAAAATAATAAACGAAATGTTGCCACCTTGGTTATCACCACCAAATCTGATCCTACGTCATACGGTAATGTCCAATTAGTAGGAACTAAAATTGTTGAATTTATTGAAAAACCCACTAAAAAACAGACATCTTCCCATTTAATTTCAGGTGGAGTTTATGTATGCGAACCTGAAATCTTTGACTTTATACCAGAAAAACACCCAGCAATGTTGGAGGACGTATTCCCACAGCTAGCGAAGCAAGGTAGGTTGTGTGGCTTTTTGTTTGCGGGAAAATGGTACGATGTTACTACTCCAAAAAACTACGAAAAAGCCATTTCTAACTGGAAAATTAGTAGCTCCGAATAACTAAAAGAGCTCTCCCATGTATTTGAACATTCTCCGTTAAAGTATTATTAATGGGGTTTATTGCAGATTCAAGTTTGTATGATTTTTCCTGTTGGTAAACTGTTCTTATGGTAGCAGTTCCATTGTTAATAACTACTAGATAAACTTTTCCATCTTCAACCACTTCGGTATATTGAAAGATTATAATGTCACCCGAGAGTAAGCCTTCTGAAATTAGCTGGGGTCCCCAAACTTCCAATGCATAACAGGTTTCTAGGTTAACTCCAGTTATTAATGAGCTAGATAGCTCAATAGACCCACGAGATGCGCCTCCTTCAACTAGTGGGGTGGTCCCTGTAATCTTACCAAGTACTTGGATAGTTATTGTTGAGGTACTTAGCTCATCTTCTTGGTTTAAAACAACCAAGCCACGTGTTACATTTCTCTGTTTTTGGATATAGCCTTTTTTTTCTAATGCCTTAATATGGTTATGGATAGTTGCAGTAGAAGAAAGCTTAACAGCTTTACCTATCTCTTCGTATGTTGGTGCATAGTCGTTCTGGGAAATATAGCTCTTAATAAAATCTAAAACCTGTTTTTGGCGTGGAGTAAGAGTTTTTTTTGTTGCGCTCGGCATACCGCTATGGTAGCAAATAAACTACGAAATTACAAATTTTTCATACCGGAGATTTTATCTCTAAGAAAACTTGCCTCTTCAAAGTTTAGTTCTCGGGCGGCAGTTTTCATCATTTTTGTGAGCTCTTTAATATATTTGATTTGCTCATTTGGTAGTAGTTGATTGTAGTCTTCGCGGATCATTACCTCTGCCTTCTGCTTTGAGTTTTTATCTTTTTTCGTTCTTTCGATAAGCTTATCTCTAATTGGTTTACTGATACCAGTTGGAGTGATACCATTGTTTATGTTGTACTGCTTTTGTACTTTACGCCTGCGACTAACTTCATCAATAGCTTTTTTCATGGAATTTGTAACTTTGTCTGCGTACATAATAACGTGACCATTTTCGTGGCGTGCTGCTCTACCCATTGTCTGAATAAGGCTAGTTTCGGAGCGAAGAAATCCCTCTTTGTCCGCATCTAGTATCGCTACCAGCGAAACTTCGGGTAGGTCTAATCCTTCTCTTAGCAAATTAATTCCAACTAATACATCATAAGTTCCAAGTCTCAAGTCATCCAAGATGTCTTGTCTGTCTAGGGTATCTACATCAGAATGTAAATATTGAACCTTTAAATTGAGTTTTTCAGCCTCTTGGGCTAGATCTTTATCTAGTCTTTGAAGTTCTTGATAATCACCAATAAATTTACTTAGGTCTTCGGCTATTTTTTTTGTAAAGGTGGTTACAAGAACTCTTTCTCCTTTTTGTTTTCGTATAAGAATCTCTGAGATTAGATCTCTGATCTGGTTCTTACTAGATCTTATTTCAATTTCAGGATCTAATAACCCAGTAGGTCGGACTAGTTGCTGAACGACCTGTTGCGAGAGGCTTTTTTCCCAGTCACTTGGGGTAGCTGATGTATAGATAGTCTGGTGTGTGCGCCGCAGGTATTCATCAAAACGAAGTGGTCTATTATCTATGGCAGCTGGTAAACGAAAACCATAATCTATAAGGGTTTTTTTTCTGGACATATCCCCCTTATACATACCTCTAATCTGGGGAATGGTCATATGGCTTTCGTCTATAACCAAGAGCCAGTTATTTTTGTAGCGATAATTAAAGTAATCCATCAGAGAGTAGGGTGGCTCGCCTGGAGCTCTGCCGTCAAAATATCGTGAGTAGTTTTCGATACCATTAACATACCCAAGCTCATTGAGCATTTCTAAGTCAAAGTTAACTCGCTGATTAAGGCGTTGCGCTTCGATTAGTTTATTTTCGTTCTTAAATTTGTTTACTTGTTCATGAAGATCTCTTCTGATAACTTTGAATGTTTCTTTTTGTTGATCTGGGTCTGCAATGTAGTGTTTAGCAGGAAATAACTCAAACTCGTTTAACTCAGTTTCCTGCATGCCAGTGAGGGGATCTAGTTCGACAATCTTGTAGATTATATTTCCCTTGAGCTGAATCCTATAGGCAATGTCTGTGTAGGCAGGGTAAATATCTATGGAATCACCACGAACTCGAAAGGTACCTCTTACAAATTCATAACTTCCTCTACTGTACTGAAGTTGAGTTAATTTAGAGAATAGGTCTATGCGATCAAGTTGATCTTTTACTTTAAGTTTAATGGCAAAATAGCCATATTTTTCGGGTGAGCCAATGTTATATATTGAGGAAACAGATGCAACAACTAATGTATCTGATCTGGTAAGAAGATTGGCAGTAGCTTTAAGCCTTAGCTTGTCTATCTCCTCATTTATAGCAGTCTCTTTTTCTATATATGTGTCTGAGTGAGGAATATATGCTTCAGGCTGGTAATAATCATAATAGGATACAAAATAGGAGATGGCATTCTCTGGAAAAAAATCCCTAAATTCTTGATATAGCTGACCAGCTAAAGTCTTGTTGTGAGAAATGACTAAAGTAGGTAGATTAAGCTTGTGAATTACATTGGCTACTGTAAAAGTCTTTCCACTACCTGTTACTCCCAGAAGAACCTGGTGCTTATGCTTGACTTTAATACCTTCTATTAGTTTATCTATTGCCTCTGGCTGATCACCAGTAGGCTTAAAGGATGATACTAGCTTAAATTTGTTCATCAACGCCCTATTTTAACAGGAAGTTGGTATGTTGCTACTGGAGCTTGTCCTGGCTCTATTAAAAACTGAGTTTTTAATAGATTGTTAAATTGGAACCCACTCCAGGAGTGGGTTAGGTTGACACCTCGGGAATATCGGGCGCTCAACCTAAAGCTAAGCCATTCATTGCATGAAAGGCTTAGCTTTGTTTCGCTTGGATTATGGCAGGAAGTTGATCTCCTGTTATAATTGTTAGCTTGTGGCAGATATAGTTATCAAAGGGGCGAGACAGCATAATTTAAAGGGAATAGATCTTACTATTCCTAAAAATAAGCTGATTGTATTTACTGGAGTTTCCGGAAGTGGAAAAAGCTCCTTAGCCTTTGATACCATCTACGCTGAGGGTCAGAGACGGTATGTGGAGTCTCTTTCTTCATATGCAAGGCAGTTCCTGGGAGTAATGGATAAACCGGATGTAGACACGATTGAAGGCTTATCTCCCTCAATATCTATTAGCCAAAAAAATGTATCACATAATCCAAGGTCTACAGTGGGAACAATTACGGAGATTTATGATTATTTAAGACTGTTATTTGCTAGAGTAGGTCACCCTCATTGCCCCAACTGTGGAAAAGAAATTCAGATGCAAGACATTGACCAGATCACTAATTCAGCTCATGAGTTGATTAAGTTGGCAACTAAAAAGGCGGGGAAAAGAGGTAGCAGGTGGATGATTTTAGCCCCTGTTGTAAGAGGTAGAAGGGGTGAATTTACCCAGTTATTTGATAACGTAAAAGCTAAAGGATTTACCTCGATTCGCATAGATGGAAGAGTATATGCGGTTGAAGATGATCTGGTTCTGATTAAAACTAATAGACATAATATCGAAGTTGTAGTAGATAGGTTTATTGTTGGTAAAAAAGATTTGGATTTAAATAGGTTTAAAGAAGGACTAGAGCAGGCTTTAGAATTATCAAATGGATTAGTCATTATTGCAGAGATAACTGACGCTTCATTTGAGTTACCGGAGAGACCTAAGGAGTTTGAAGATCACTTATTTTCAGAGCACTTTGCTTGCGCTGACTGCAATTTAAATATCGCAGAGATAGAGCCTAGACTTTTTAGCTTTAACACACCTCATGGAGCATGCAAAAAATGTAATGGTATTGGGAGAATCTTAAAGGTAAGGTCAGAAGTTGTTCTGAATGATAACTTAACAATTTCTGAAGGAGCAATTACTCCAATTGCTAGTCATTTTATTAATGATACTTGGCTGTCAAGACTCATTAAATCTGTATGTGAACAAAATGGCATTCCTTTTAGAGAACAAGTAAGTAGCTTGAGTGTTGCACAGAAAAAGCTATTGATCGAAGGAACTGGTAAAAAACTGTATCGGGTAATGGGTGAGAATAGATACGGTCAGACAACGTCAATCGAAGAGCAGTTCCTGGGCATAACAAATATCTTGGAAAAAAAACATGCAGAGACAGGCTCAAGCTACATGCGTGATCAGATCGAGAGATTCATGCATAGAGAAGTTTGCCCTGACTGTAATGGATCAAGACTTAAAATGGAAGCTCTATCAGTAACAATAGAGGGAATAAATATTGCGCAGTTAACAAATTTTACTATTAAAGATGCCTTTGACTGGATTAAAAGAGCTAAATTCTCTAATAAGGAACAGATAATTTCTAAACCAATTATTAGCGAATTGACAAGTAGATTGGGTTTTCTAAATTCAGTTGGCCTGAATTATCTCACACTGGCAAGAGAAGCGGGCACATTAGCTGGTGGGGAAACTCAAAGAATAGTTTTAGCAAGTCAGATTGGCTCTGGCTTGACCGGAGTGCTCTATGTATTAGATGAGCCATCAATTGGATTACATCAAAGAGATAATGCCAGACTTATAAAGACATTAAAACATCTTCGTGATTTAGATAATACTGTGGTTGTAGTTGAGCATGATCAAGAAACCATGGAAAGTTCTGACTGGATAGTAGACTTTGGACCTGGTGGTGGTAAACATGGTGGAGAGGTCGTTGCGGAAGGGACATATGAGCAGATCAAGAGAAATGATAATTCTCTAACTGGTAAATATTTATCTGGAAAACTTAGAGTTGAACACAAGTCAAAAGCTATAGATAAATCTAAACAAAAATACTTAACTATTACTAATTGTAGCCAGTTTAATCTGCAAAACATAGACGTAGAGTTGCCTTTAGGAAAACTTATCTGTATTACAGGTGTATCAGGAAGCGGTAAATCTACACTTGTTGTCGAAACACTGTATAGAGCACTTAAAAGCAAACTTAACCCCTACTATAAAGATACGCCTGGTAAGTATAAAGATATTTCTGGATATGAACAGACGAAAGCAGTTCAGCTTATAGACCAATCACCAATTGGTAGAACACCAAGATCTAACCCAGTGACATATACAAAGGCTTTTGACTATATTAGAGATGTATTTACAAATACCAAAACAGCTAAAATTCGCGGTTATTCTAAAGGAAGATTTTCTTTTAATGTAAAGGGTGGGCGCTGTGAAGCATGTGAGGGGCAAGGTGAAAATAAAATTGAGATGCAGTTTATGCCAGATGTCTATGTAAAATGCGAAGTTTGCAAAGGAAAAAGGTATAACTCACAGACACTCGATGTTTTGTATAAAGGTAAAAATATAGCCCAGGTACTTGAGATGACAGTTGAGGAGGGTGTTAAATTTTTTAAGGGATACTCGCAAATTAGTAGAAAATTAATAACCCTTGAAGAAGTAGGCCTTGGGTATATTGAACTTGGGCAGCCAGCGCCATTATTGTCTGGCGGAGAGGCACAAAGAGTAAAACTAGCTGCTGAACTATCGAAACATGGAGCTGGATCAACTATATATATACTTGATGAACCTACAACGGGTTTACACTTCCATGACCTAAAAAAGTTACTTTATGTGCTTCATAAGTTAGTAGAAAAAGGAAATACGGTTATCGTAATTGAGCACAATTTAGATATCATTAAAAATGCTGACTGGGTTATTGATCTAGGCCCTGAGGGAGGAGCAGCGGGCGGAAAAATCGTAGCAAAGGGAACACCTTTTGATGTAGCTAAGGTTAAAAGCTCTTATACTGGTCAATATCTAGCAAAACTCAAGTAAGATATAAAGTTTACATGTTAAAATATTTGTATGGAAGTTAAGCAAAATTCTTTAGCAATTTTTGAGAACTTTAAAATTCGTCGCCACTTCAATGAAAAAAGTGAAACATGGTATTTTTCTGTAATTGATATTATTGCAGTTTTAATAGGACAAAAAGACTTTAAGAGAGCAAAAAGTTATTGGACTACTTTAAAAAATCGCCTTAAAAATGAGGGAAATGAAGTGGTCACAAAATGTGACCGGTTGAAAATGTTAGCTAAAGACGGAAAGCTGCGCGAAACAGACGTGGCAAATGTAGAGACCATTCTTCGCTTAATACAGTCTGTTCCTAGCACCAAGGCTGAACCCATTAAACTGTGGCTTGCGAAAGTGGGTTACCAAAGAATGCAAGAAATGACTGATCCAGAGAGAGCCTTGAACAGATCCCGTGAATATTGGCAAAAACAGGGTAGAAGTCAAAAGTGGATTCAGCAAAGAATGATGGGACAGGAAACGCGAAACAAATTAACTGATTATTGGAGTGAACACGGAGTAAATCGGGGTAATGAGTTTGCAATATTAACAAATATTATTCATATAGAATGGAGTGAATTATCAGTGAAGCAGCACAAAAAATTAAAGAGGCTAAAGACACATAACTTACGCGATCATATGAGTGAAGAGGAATTAATTTTTACCGCACTAGCAGAGCTTTCTACAAGAAGAATTGCTGAAACTGATGAAACCGATGGGCTTGAGGAAAATAAAATCCCAGCTAAAAAGGGAGGTAGAATTGCAAAAAATGCGCGACTTGCCCTGGAACAGAAGACTGGTAGGAGTGTGACCACGGGGGAAAATTTTTTGCCTCCAAGTAAGTCAAAGAAAAGACTCAAATAATTTTTTTGTACTCAATTCTAGATAGGACCTGTAGACTGATATAATCTTCTAATGAAATTGTTCGTAAAACTGGTTTTGGTGATCATTATTTTGGTAGTTTCAATGGATAAAGCTTATGCAGAAAATAAATTTAGTAGTACTATAAAAACAGACTACTATCTTCAAGAGGATGGTACTGTAAAAGTTGATCAGAGAGTAATACTAAAAAATTTAACCCCAGATAGTTTTCCTACACAGTATGGAATGATCGTCTATACGGATGATTTAGAATCGGTGGTTGCCAGAGACGGACAAGGCGACATCTTGAAGGATTACCAAAAAGTTGCTGAACAAACTCAGATTAGCCTAAAATTTAATGAAGAGGTTGTTGGTATGGGTTCTGAGCTTAATTTTAGAGTTTCTTATAGTACTAACTCTCTAGTTACAGGCCAAGGAAGAATTAAAGAAGTAAACATTCCTGCCTCTCCTAATTCAGATTCAATAGAAGCGTACACGGCAGTATTACACATACCCGGTAGTTATAGCAAAATAAGAAATTACAAACCCCAGCCTAAACAGCTTGATGAAGAGACAGCTATATGGACCCAAAAAGAGCTGAATAAAACTGGAGCAGTAGTATTTATTGGTGAATCTCAGTATTATGAGGTAAAGCTTGAATATGACATAAAAAATGAAGGTCTAACTAGCATCATTCAAGAAATAACAATTCCTCCAGATACGGCATATCAGAGAGTTATCCTTGAGGATATCATGCCTATTCCAATGAATATTGAAGAAGATAGTGAGGGTAACTGGATAGCAAAATACGACCTTAATCCAAAGCAGGATGTACATATTATACTTAGACTTGCAGTTGAAACTTTTTTTCAACCCAGATCAGAATTTAGATATAAAATGCTGGAAAAAAAATCATATTTAACTGCCCATAAATATTGGGAAGTAA
Organism: Candidatus Roizmanbacteria bacterium CG_4_9_14_0_2_um_filter_38_17; assembly: GCA_002788855.1. Taxonomy (NCBI): domain Bacteria; phylum Candidatus Roizmaniibacteriota; species Candidatus Roizmanbacteria bacterium CG_4_9_14_0_2_um_filter_38_17. The sequence goes on from PFSB01000013.1 coordinate 74,891, forward strand.
ATGATAAAGAATTAAATAAAAAAGGAAATGAGCTAGCTACACCGGAAAACATCTATTTTTTTGTAAAAGATCATCTGACATATAACTATCATAAAATAGATAAAGAGGAAGATCGCTCTGGAGCTGTGGTAGCTTACGCCGATAGTAACAATGCTGTTTCCACAGAATTTACAGATTTATTTATTACATTAGCTAGAGCCGCAGGTATCCCGGCAAGAGAGGTTAATGGCTATGCATACGCAACTAACCCAGATACCCAGCCACAGTCCCTTATTCTTGACCAATTACATACGTGGCCAGAATACTACAATAGTGATCAGCAAATATGGGTGCCTATTGATCCAACTTGGGCAGACACCACAATTGGAGTTGACTATTTTACATCCTTAGATTTTAATCACATAGCTTTTGTTCAAAGAGGTCTATCTTCTACACAGCCACTGCCGGCAGGAATGTTTAGAAATGGAGATGAAACTAAATATATAAAAGTAGAGTTAATTGATGAATTACCAGATACTGAAATTAAAAAAATTAAATTAGAACTAGATATGCCCGAGCAAGCAGCGCTAGGAAGACTTGTTGAGGGTGACTTAATAATTACAAATCCTAATAATTTTGCTTTGTTGAATGTCCTAGTTATCCTTGAGTCACATCCAATAAAAATTAGTAAGCAGTTGCAGGAAATCACAATATTACCTCCTCTATCTAAGACTATAGTTCCATTTGAACTTACACCTTCTTATAGTCTAGATGCCGTAGATAATACAGTGAAAGCAAGCTACATGGGTCAGCATATTGAGCAAACAATCACAATAACCAACTTAAATGAACTAATAAAGCCATATTTAGTAGTAATAGGGATAGGATCTATGCTCTTATTATTAGTTATATATATTATTCGCAAGAAAACATGGAAGAAAAACTAAAAGAACTTCCCCAGAGCCCTGGTGTATATCTATTTCGTAATAAAAAAAAGCAGGTAATTTATGTTGGTAAAAGTGTTCACTTGAGAAGTAGAGTAAGGTCATACTTTCAGAAGAATACACTAGATATAAAAATACTAAGAATGGTTAAGCATATTAGTAGTGTTGATCATGTTGTAACTAATACAGAACTTGAAGCATTAATATTGGAGGCCTATCTTATAAAATCATACAAACCATTCTTCAATAGTATGTTAAAAGATGACAAGCGTTACTTATATATAAAAATTACAACAAATGAAGAGTACCCACGAATTCTCACTTCAAGAAAAGAGGATGACCCAGCATGCGTGTATTTTGGTCCATATCCTTCTTCAAGAGCAGTTGTAGATGTCTTAAAGATTATCAGAAAAGTATTTCCTTATTGTACACAGGGAGGCTCAGGGAAGAGGCGCTGCTTCTATGCACACTTATTATTATGTAACCCCTGTCCGGCAGACATTCAAAAACTTACAAGGGAAGAAAAAGATAAACAAAAAAGAAAATATCGAAGGAATATTAAAAATATTATAGATATTTTAAGTGGAAAAGGTAAAAAAGTAAAAAAAAGATTAGAAATATTAATGAAGTACTATGCTGTAAAAGAAGAATATGAGCAAGCTGGTGAAGCAAAGAGACAGTTGTTCCAGCTTAACTATATTAGTAAATACCAAAGTCAAGGAATTAGGAAGTACCTAGACTCAGTGGATCAAGATGATAATAAGCTATCTGCAGGGGAAGATCTAATTCAAATTCTTAAACCATTTTACCCTTTAACTGAGATATCTAGAATCGAGGGATATGACATCTCAAATACACAAGGTAAAAATCCAACAGGTTCGATGGTAGTATTTGAAAATAGTGAACCAAGTAAAAAAAACTACAGAAGATTTAAAATAACTGGAGGGAATACTCCAGATGATCCTAAAATGATGAGTGAAATGCTTGAGAGAAGATTGAGACATGTTGAATGGACTTATCCTGATGTATTGATGGTTGACGGAGGTAAGCCACAGGTTGGCGCAGCCTTTACACTGCTCAATAAGCTAAACATTAAGATACCAGTTGTAGGATTAGCAAAAAGATTTGAAAAGTTGGTTATTATGGATAAGGGAAAATTGAAAGAACTTGAAATACCTCTAACATCTTCGGCTCTACAACTATTACAACGTTTGAGAGATGAGGCACATAGATTTGCAAATACTTACCATAAGAAACTGCGAGCAAAATCCTATATAATAGAAAAGTGAAGAGATTGCTGCGAAATATTTTGGTGCATACAGTAATTCTGTACTATCTTGTGCAGGCTATTCCAGGAGTAGATCTAGATAATACTTTGCAGGCGGTTGTAGGAGGGGGAGCGATTTTAGCATTACTATTTACTTTTATTCGCCCAGTGTTAAAGATACTCTTTTTACCTATTAATCTTATAACTCTTGGCTTATTTTCAGGCCTTGTAAATGTATTAATCTTATATCTCTTCGATAGATACTATAGTGCTTTTAGTGTTAGTTCGTGGGATTTTGCTGGATATAGCTTTGATGGATTTGTTATCCCAGCAATTGATCTTAATGTTTTTTGGACTTATGTGCTAATTTCTCTTATAATCACATTTGTCAGTTCTTTTCTGAACTGGTTATGTAGTTAGATATTATGGCGATTGTACAATTGATTATTGCATTAATTCTGGCAGGATTGATCCTGTTGCAAGGTGGAGGAGCTGGACTTGGATCAAGCTGGGGAGGAAGTGGCGATTCTTCGTTCAGGTCGCGGCGTGGCATGGAGAAGTTTCTGCTATATCTCACAGCTGGCTTAGCATTTGCCTTTTTTATATCTTCGCTAATAAGCTTATTGCTGTAGTATGTGGAGAAGATTGAGATATATCTCTTGGTTTATGTCTGCTTTTTTTGCTAAACACAAAAATGCTCTTTTTTTAGGCGGTTTGGCATCTTTTCTAGTATTCCTCTTTGCTTGGAGATATAGTCAGGCAGCTTTGCAGATAATATTTAGGCAAAAACAGGTTATTGGAATTGTAGGACAATATACTCCCGCAACACTACCTAGATCAGTTCAAGAAAAAATTTCAGTGGGTTTAACTCAGGTATCTGTTGCTGGTGATGTCATACCAGCTGCAGCGGAATCTTGGGAAATTAGAGATGGTGGCAAAACGTATATCTTTAAGATGAAAAAAAACATTCTTTGGCACAATGGCGAGGAGTTTAAAGCAACAGATGTTAATTATGGATTTAGAGATGCAGATATTTCTTCCATTAATGCAGAGATATTAAGAATAACGCTCAATGAACCCTTTTCTCCTTTACCTTCTTTATTGTCAAAACCTCTATTTAGAGATGGCCTACAGGGACTTGGCCCGCATAGAGTAAGTAGAATTAAGTTTGAGGGGCAGTACATCTCTGAAATTAGATTAGAACCTCTAGATATTGATCTCGATCATCCAGAGATAATTAAATTCTATCCCACACTTTCCCAAGCAGTTACAGCATTTAAGCTGGGTCAAATTGATACATTTGAGACCCTAGAGGGTTCAAATGAATTATTAGACTGGGAAGACTACATTACTGTATCTAAAGAGCCTAATTATGGCCAATTTGTTGCCATTCTTTTTAATACAGATCACGCACCCTTCAATGAAAAGCAGTTTAGGCAGGCATTAGCCTATTCTATATCTGATAAGCTAACAGGTGGTCAGATTAAGAGCCCTATTCCGGACAAGTATTGGGCATATAACACTGCGCTTAAGAAGATAAGCTTTAATGAAGATAAAGCGTTAGAGCTGTTTGGTGAGAGAGCATCAGCTTCAGAGTCAGCTGTTACCTCATTTACTATTTATACTTTTACAGATCTACTGGATACAGCCCATCAATTAAGCGAGGACTGGAAGCTTTTGGGTCTGGAGTCTAATATTAAGTTAGTAAATACAGTTCCAGAGGATTTTGATGTTTTCTTAACTATCATAGAGATACCTGTTGACCCAGATCAATATTCACTCTGGCATTCTATTTCAAATGACACAAATTTAACAAGATATGAAAACCCCAAAATAGATAAGCTTTTAGAAGATGGTAGGAAAACAGTAAATTTACCTGAAAGGAAAGAGATATATGATGAGCTACAGAAATACCTGATGGATGAACTCCCAGCCATCTTCCTCTTCCACCCCACCAAATATACTTTTGAGAGATAAATACAACACCCACTCCAGGATAAATACAACACCCACTCCAGGAGTGGGTTGAGTTGACACCTAAGGATTTTTATTGTGCACCATCTGGGACGATGTTCGAACCTATTTGACCTCAACGATTGATCCGAAAGAGAAGTCTGCACTCATTGTTGCTATTTCTAGATTTAAAACAGATGGATGACTATTTGTTGTTATTATATGCAACAACAATGAAGAAAGCGCCGGAAAAAAGCATTACAATTCCACTAAACCATGCGTTGCTATCAGATCCACTTAACCACATATACATGCCAAATACGCCTGCTATTAACAAAAAGATGCCGAAAACCATTAATAATTTGCCAGTGTCCTTTTTTGAAAGTTGTTTCATATTATCGCGTCAGTTTAACAAAATTTTTGATTTTTGTCAAGTGGGATTTCAAAAATTTTGGTGCCGCGGAGAGGAGTTGAACCTCCACACCCTTTCGGGCACTACCACCTCAAGGTAGCGCGTCTACCATTTCGCCACCGCGGCATATTATGTTATGTGGCAGGACTCAGAGTCGAACTGAGATCTCATGTTTTTCAGACACGCGCCTTGACCACCTTGGCTACCCTGCCGTTGTGACCGCTAAAGGGCTCGAACCTTTGACCTTCTCGATGTAAGCGAGACGCTCTGCCAACTGAGCTAAGCGGTCTTGTGTGAAATTATACCATCAAGATTAATCTTTTAACTTAGATTTGTCTGTTGTAGCTTGGAGAATAATAGCAAGAAAAAGCGTTCCCCATCCAGTAATAAAAAATAGGAAAGGTAATATTTTATATAGCGCACGTTTTAGCCAAACCATAGCACCGCCCTGGGTAAGCGCCATTGAGTTAATAGTTTGCTCTTCAAGAGCACTAACAATATGCTTGTCGTATTCAAAAGCTATAAAAAGAATGATAAATGAAATGAGAAAGAGAACCGTATTGCGATTGGGTTTACCAAGTAGTAGAACTAGAGATATGATTATTCCTAAACCAAATGCAAAAGCATATTGGTTGTGCAGAAATGTGGCGAGCAAAGTACTTGCCGCTTGTTGTTTTAAAGTTACAGCTTCCATTATATACTAGGTTGGAAATTAGTTAGTTCAACCTGATCACCTGTTATTATATTATGCTTTTTTACATAACCCGCATTTACCTCTAAAACTCCGGTGACTGGCTTAGTGGGGGAGTAAATTGGTAATTGATTAATATCTACATTTTGCTCTGGTGGAGGTATGTTAGCTATGGTCTCAATTACCTTTCCATTGCTTATCCAAATAATATCTATAGGAAATAACATGTCTTTCATCCAAAACTTATAAATTGCTGGATTAGAATATACAAATAACATTCCGTGATTTTGGGGTAATGTGGAGCGACCAGATAAGCCCTGCTTCTGATCCTCTAGAGTTTGCATAATCTCAACCTCTAGCTGCTCGTCACCAATTTTAATGGTCTGCGTTGCTTGCTTTGTTGGTACAGGTGTTGCGTTGGGACCCATGGGTGAGTTATTAAAAATGATAGAGGTAAAGAAAGTTATAGCAAGAAATACTAAACCTGCAAGAAGTATAACAATACGGGTGATTAGCTTATTGCTCATTTCTGTTATCTTACCAGAATTTAGTAGCTAATTGTAAAATAGCTGGTACAATATATATAGAAAATGGAGGTGAATAATTAATGGCAATGAAACTTTTTGTAGGGGGCTTATCTTGGGATACCAATGATGACACCTTAAAACAATTTTTTGTAAAAGTAGGTCCTGTAGCTTCCGCATCGGTAATCACAGATAGATATACTGGCAAATCCAGAGGTTTTGGTTTTGTAGAAATGGAAAATGACGCTGATGCTAAAAAAGCTATAGAGGAACTTAATGGTAAAGAGCTAGATGGTCGAGCTATCAATGTAAATGAAGCTAAACCAAGGGAGCCAAGGAATGATTCTTTTAACCGCGGCGGTGGAGGCGGAGGAGGAAGAGATGATCGAAGAGGTGGAGGTGGGGGAGGACGAGATTCTAGAGATAGAAGATCTTCTTATTAACCACTCTTTTTAATTCAAGATATATTATCTTAAAGTAGAGAAAATTTTCATGTTAAATAATCGTGATGTTTTTTTGGTGGGAAAAAGTAAAAGTTTTAAAACCGGGTTTTAAAATAACTATGAAAGATTTATACAAAGGCAATGGGCGTTTGCGCCATGAGAGCCATTTTATTGAGCAGGGTCCGTTTCAAGCGATATCATTCGACTCTTACCAGTCAAAAGAAGTGAATCCTAAGCTTAAGCAAGGACTAAATGTCAGGGCGCTCTAGGGGACACCAGGAAGATGCAAGACGAGAGGCAGTTATTGAGTTTGTTAGGTGTTTACAAGGCAAAAAAGTAGCTCCAACGTCTGATTTATCTGATCATTATAAGTCTACAATGCTCTTGTATGGTGTGTATAAGTCTGCGGTGAATAGATATCTAAACAAGAATCCCTTGATTAATGTAGCTTTTTAAGTTCCAAGAGCAACAAAGATTTTAGTTTCATTATTTGTGTGTCGTTGTTCTTATTTTATCATCTAACTAGTATAATGTTCTCAAGCTAATGAATTTTAAGCTAGTTAATTCATACGAGAATGCGGGAGAGGCAGAGGGGTTGGTTGTTGTTATTGATGTTCTTCGAGCTTTTACTACTTCTTGTTTTATAATTAATAATAATGCAAGGCAACTTATTGCTGTTGATGACTCAGAGACTGCTTTAAAACTCAAGAAAAAATATCCGGAATATATACTAATAGGGGAGAGGAAGGGAATTAAGCCCGAGGGATTTGACCATGGTAATTCTCCACATGAGATAAAAGACATTGATTTTACTGGTAAAACAGTAGTACTTACTACAACAACAGGAACTAAGGGTGTAAATCGGTCTGTTAATGCGGATGAGGTTATAACGGGTAGTTTTGTAAATGCAAAAGCAATATCTAGTTACATACTTAAGACCAAGCCAAGAACTGTTTCTTTTGTCTGTACCGATGATAGTTATTTTGACAATGAAGATTTCTTATGTGCCTCTTACATTAAAAGCTTAATAGAGAAAAAATCGCTTAACTTTACAGAGATTAAAAGTTATATACAAAAACATCCTTGTTCCTATGGATATATAACTAAACCCTTAACCAAATATGCTAGGCAAGATTTTGCCTTTTCTTTAACTGTTGATACCTTTGATTTCATTCTTATGGCAAAGAATCCTAAATCTGAAAATATTATTCTTGAAAAAGTTAGTATAAATTAGTGTCCTTTATTCTGCTGAATAAAGGATCTCAAGCAACTTTTTGACTCTTTATCCTTTGCTCTGCTGATCAAAGGACCTCGTCAACGCTTTGACTCGGGCTGGCGGTTTACGAAAAATGTCGAACTTCATTTGATTAGCTCGTCTCGCCGGAGTTTATCCCGAGCGCAGTCGAAGGGCTATTTTTTGTGCGCGCGATTTTTGCTCGGCGAAGCCGGGCATTATCAAAGATCCCACTAATAGACTTTAACAGTATTTCTGGAGATATCCCCAAAATTTGTAAATTGCTGATTATCTTTTGTTTCAGTATTCAAACCAAATATGTCTCCGCTGTCATGGTTTACATAAATAATTGTTTTATCGTCCGACAACCACCCTTTTATCGTTCCACCATTAGCTCTTTCATCTTCATTCATTAACAACTGCTTTTGTTTACTTGTTGTGTCAAGAATATTAATGTCTAGATTACCTCCATCAAATACAAGTTTTCTACAATCTGATGACGGTATAATAAATCTCATAAACTCAGTCGTTTCATAAATTTGTTCCAATTTCTGAAGATCCCCATCCGTGATATAAATCTTCCTAGTAACTCCTTGTTTAAACGGTTCATAGCTTTCGATAACGGAGCAATTACTATTTAAACTAAAAGAAATGTAATTTGAATAATTAAGTACTGTCCAAAGAGTCGAAGAAGAGTCTTGCAGGTTAACTATTTTTATTATATCACCTGCATTATTTACTATTAATTTATCTGAACTTTTTGTAAAATATATCCATCCGCTCGCTTCACTTATGGCTGCCTTATAAATTATTAATGGTCCGTTTGTTTCTCCTGTTACTAAGTTAAGAACATATAAACCAAACTTTATATTAGGATTGCCTACCCTTTTCTCTTCTGGTCCAAAAATTCCAACTTCTTGAGAAGAAACTTCATATGCTAATAATTTTCCATCACTGGATATCGCAGCAGGTGATACTGATACCCCGAAAAATTTATCGTCCCCACCATTTCCAATCTGAGTAATTTGCTTCAGTTCACTCGTTTCAAAAGTGAATTTATACAGATTGAAGTTTTTACAAAAAATTGCAAATGCTCCATTGGGATCAACTTGAAAATTTTGATTGCAACCGTAATCGGCAGATTCTACATCAATAATTTTGTTAGTTGCTTTGGTATATGGATCGAGTTTCCATAATGAGAACTTATCATAAGTTGTCTCTAATGATCTTGTAAAATATACTAAATTGGGGGCAGATGTCAGTGATTCTGTGTTAGTGATCTGATTGGTAATTGATTTTTTATTAGTTTTCTCCTGTAACGACTGTTTATCTAAGAATTTTATGTAAATAAAAAATCCCAAAACTACCAACAAAATAAAACTACATATTGAAACCAAAATCATCCAATATTTTACCTTTGGTTTTTTTGGACTTATTACTGGTTGACTAATTGGATTTTGTTCGATTTGTTGGGTATTTTGATTCCCAATATTTATTTGATTCTCCATATGTAACTCCAAATGAAAGTATATCATATTTTGATGAGTCAAGTATGTTGCAAATAGGTAACCATTCACGAGTTTACAAAGGATTCAAAGCCGAGCTTTACATAAAATGGATAGCTTGGCTTTAGAATCGGATATAATCGCTTACTTAAGGCAAGACCTTCCATTTCATGAAGGGTCTCGCCTTGTTTCGCTCAGTTTGTTAAATCGTGAATGGTTACGCAAATAGGTATTGTTTTTGTCCTAAAAAATTTGTATATTGTAAGTGGACTCAACAGTTACGAAATTGCTTTTTTTAATGGCGTAATCGGACAACAGAAAGCAATTTCTTGTTGAGTCCACCGGTTACGCCATTTGAGTCAATAAAAAGTTCTTTCCTCCATAGGCGGACAAGTAAAAATTTTGCGTTTTTTCTTTTACGAGCCGACAGTCTTGGAGGCGCGGCGGGTGACCCGCTTCGCCGAATTGAGGAGGGTCATCTTGGAGTGTAAAAAGTTTTAAAACCGGGTTTTAAAATAAGTCAATTCTGATGAATTAGTTTATTTTTGTGTATATCCTTTTGACAATTTTTTTAATAATTCTAAGTCCCCAGTTATGAGTGCTTCTTTTTTGGCTCTTGACCAGCCTTTTATTTGCATTTCTCTGTTCATAGCTTTTTTACGTGTACTAAATGTTTCGTAAAAGACAGGTCTAAATACCTGATTATCTTTAACGTATTTTGCTGTTGGACTATAGCCCTGAGCTTGTCGAAGGGCTGGTGATCGTGGACGACGTTAGAACTAATATCCAGAGCCAAAGAGAGTATATCTATGTTCCAGATCTAAGAGAATACGCTAAGCTCTAGTTCTTTCTTCTCAGGCTAGTTTATTACATATTTACTATGTATTATAGTATAATATCGTCTATGCGTGAAAACAAAGGCGATCAATCTGTTTCAGACAAAGATGCATTATGGTTTGCAGATCAGCTTAATAAGGATCTTACGGGACAAGCTGTTGAACAACAGGACACATCAGATATGCAGTGGCGATTATTTCAATATCTGCAACAGGTGGCAAATAATAATGGCAAAGAGCCTTATTTAGGCAATGGGTAAATAACCATGGGAAAAGAGATAGAACCGATAGTAGATATTGCATCACTTGTTAAGGGGCAAGTGGATTTAACCGATCCCGCACAAGCCCATACAGTGTCGCAGGCAATACAGAAGTTAGGATATTGTCGGGAAACTATGGCAGTGTTAAACCAAAAGCTGACTGGTGAACCCTTTGCAGATATAAGAAACAATATGCAAAGACAGGTTGAAGATTAAGTTGCAACAATTTACCCCAGCCACTACTCATTATAGTTTAACTAAGTATTACACTAATTTTCTAGTTTGTTTGTGTGTTATTTAACGGAAAAAAGGTACTCACCATTTTGTCTTGAACTGAGAAACTAGAACTTGGTAAAACTATTATACTTATAACTAACTAGGTGTTTTTTATGAACTTTTAAGAAAATGTATTAGACAAATTACCTGCAATTTTAATTATGGTCAACACAATAGATACAGTTAAGCTTGATATAATTGTGTCTATTCCAATGTCATAAAATACTTCTTGATTAAAATCTGAAACCATAAACGTATCTCTTGAACCAAATCTATCTTTGTTTTTATATCTGTAATGTAATGAGTGTAGGGCTACATAGACTAGTAGAACCAATCTACCAAATCCATATCCTAATACATAAATGTGGATTATGCCTGATTCTGGGATTTCTCCTAGTTTGTTGAGCATGCCTGACTAGTACCTGTGCGACCTTATAGTATTTAAAACATTCCATTTTAGGCTTTTAATTAGTTCTGATTATTCCTTTTTTTCTCTCTAATGAATGCTTACGTATGCTTTTACAATTGCATCTTCAATTCTCTGTGCGAGAAATTGTGCATCCTCGTAGCTGTTAACTGATGTATTTCTATGTAGATCATAATGCAAAATATTATTCCTACACTCTTGATACACTGTATATATTAAAGGGGGAATTGATTTATCTCTTTTATTATCCTTTAATAAGCTACTTACTGAGTCGTGTTTTGGGTTGAAATATTTATTAACTGCAATATATGGATCTGTTACAAGAAGGGACTCTTTGACAAGTCCAAGATGTATGAGTAGTTTTTTTAAGAAACCTTCAAAACACTTAGCAAGTGGTAGAATGACAAACGAGTAATCAGTAAGATGAATACTATACATTGATTCTTCTCGAAGCAGTTTTTCTGTATCATGTCTAAGTTTTAACAGTCTATTACCCATAAAATAATCAAGCTTACCGCCATACCATGTATGATCTGTTGCGTTCTTTTTAAATCTGCCTTCAGTAAAGTATGCATAAATCGTCACTATTATTAGTATAAGTAAAATGATTACCGTAAAAAAATCCCAAATTTTCGATCTGAGGGCGTTTCTCCTACAAAAGTAAGTCCGATTCCGTACAAGGCCATTAGTAAATAACATCCTATTCCTACAACTACGATAGATGAACTTTTTACTTTTTCCATATTAATAGTAATGCCATAAATTGCAATCTATCTAGAACCTAACTTCTTATTACGGCCACCTATTCAGATCACAATACACCACGGTGAGGTGCTACTCTCATTCTAGTCCAATTATTCAGGGGGATTAGGATTTCCTACGTCATTTCATTCCTAGGATAAACTTCTCATCCTATCCCACAGCTTCGCTTCGCTCAGCTGCCGGGCTAGGATTCGAACCTAGATAAGCAGATCCAAAGTCTACTGTCCTACCATTGAACGACCCGGCAATAGATGTATTTTATCATTAGAGCATGCTTTGTGCTAAAATTATTCTGATTGATAGAATGGAAAATAAGCAATTTTTTCGACATCTATTGTCTATCGGAGCTTTAGGTGGAACCGGAGGTGCGACAGTTAGCATGTTCTTGGATGGTAATATTGATCCAACAAGAGTCGCTATAGCGCTTGTTGGTGTTGGAGCTGGTGCACTGGGATATAAATTATCCCTTGATAATGTTGATCCATTAGTCAGGGATGATATTGAAATCCATGCTCCAGACGATCATAGTTCTTTTCGTATTTAGCGAGACTTCCTGGTAATTTTTTTAAAGCTCACTAATTGGTGTATAATTGTACTTGCGCGGTGGTAGCTCAGTTGGTAGAGCATCTCGTTGCCAACGAGAAGGTCGAGGGTTCGAATCCCTTCCACCGCTCCATAAGTGACAGAAATCACCATAAAATGTACAGTAATTGACATAAGGTGATACAATAAAATCATGAAAAATACGAAAGCACTACTCAAGGCAATTGCATTTTTGATTGATAACTTCTTGATCTATCTGGTTTCCGGCCTGATATCAACCTTTATAAATCCCTATGCTTCTAGTTCAGAAAATCAGTTTAATTCTGTGCTGATTTACATCATCACACTACTTGTTTACATAACTTTTGTTGAATTTAAATTTAATACGACTATTGGTAAAAAGATTCTGAAGATAAATAATTAATCTTTCCCCTAAAATCGCAAAAAAGTTCCTTAACTATTTTGTCAGAAAATGTAAAAGCGTCGAAAACTGTCTCTCGATCAACAAACTTCTTAGCAAAACCCCAAAGCACCGGATTGTCCTCGGCTGGGATATCCAACTCCTGAACTTCTTGGGTATTTATGTCAATCTTTTTGACTTTGTTTGCAGCAACCTTTTTTGTGATTCTTTTTATATTGTAATGAAGATAAGGATTTCTGATGGTATTCTTAAAACTCTTTAGCGCCTCTCTTTGTGTATCTTCAATAATTCCCAGTTTTTTTGCTTCTACTATTGTTGGCCCAAGTTCCATATTTTCTAATCTATCCCATTCGGCCTTATCATAAACACCACCTTTATTTTTTCTAACAATAGCGTGCTTAAGTGAAAACTCTACAGAGGTCATTTGGTATTTCGAGTATAGCACTTATAAAAAACCTCATAACTTGGAACATTAAGATATTCTTTCAACTCATTAAGTTGTACAATCAACTCAGGAGTAATGTAGTACTGTAGACCGATATTGATAAAAGATGAAAATGGTAAATCTGGTTGAAGTAAATATTGTTTGATATATTCATCCAGGCTAAGTAGGTCTACGATCCTGAGCCAAGCCGAAGGATTCGAGCCAATTACGGTCACCAGCTCCAGACGGGATACCCGTGTTCTGAAATGATCGAATTGATTGATAAATCGGGCTAATTTCAAAAAACAGCTCGTCGATGCCTCATTTCTTTCTAATTAGCCCAAACATGACCTAGCCTCAAAATTGGTTCGATTCCCGTCTCCTCGGCACTTTTCCTTCTGAATTTCTCCATTTACATCCCGTTGACACATGTAAACTGAAACAGTTTACTACTTGCATGTACTAGTCAAAACATGCTTGACAATCGACTGATAATCGCCTATTATTTGACTAGATGTTTACTCCAAAATATACGATCACAGATCAGCTTCTTGCAAATATAACTCGTATCAACGGGCTTATTAAAGGTTTAAATGACCGTCGTTTCCCCAAGATCGTCTTAGTAGAATTTGAGAAAACTGCTCGGGAAGTCTCTACCTATGCTTCCACAAGCATTGAAGGGAATCCGCTTCCTTTAACTGAGGTGAAGAAAGTACTCAAATCAAAACCAGATAATATTCGAGATAGCGAAAAAGAAGTTATCAACTATAACCAAGCGCTAGAATCACTTAATCAGCTTTTGGGATCCAATCAGTTAGAATTGTCTGTCAGTCTGATTCTTGATATTCACAAACACGTAATTGAAGGATTACTTCCCGTTTCTGAAACAGGGAAACTCAGAAAACATCCTGTCGTAGTGAATGACCCAAGAACTGGAAAAATAGTTTATTTACCCCCTGAAGTAGAAAGGGTAAAAGAACTTATCAAAGACTTAATTCTCTATATCAACGTTAATGGTAATACCATTGATCCTTTAATCTTGGCCGGTATCTTTCATAAGCAAATGATTATCATCCATCCATTTATGGATGGCAATGGAAGAACCACTAGGTTAGCAACAAAAGTACTTTTGGCTAAAATGGGGTTGGACACCTTCAATTTATTTAGCTTCGAGAACTATTACAACCAAAATGTAACTAAATATTTCCAAATCGTAGGAGAATATGGAGATTATAATGATTTAGTAGATTCGATTGATTTCACGAACTGGCTAGAATATTTTACCAGCGGACTAATAGACGAACTTCTAAGAGTTAATAAACTCCTACCAAATATCGGTAACACTCCAGATACTAAACTTGAAATTCATCACATAAAAATACTTGGATACATCAAGTTGCATGGTTTTATAACAGATAAAAGTTATGCTCAACTTACAAACAGAGCCAGAGCAACGCGCACATTGGATTTTCAAAAACTCCTTGATTTAGGTTTGATAGAGCGTAAAGGCAAAGGTAGATCTACATACTATTCACTGAAAGATTCTACTTCCTCTGTCTGAGGTTGATATGACAACATCAAGTTGTTAAAATGCGATAAGAGTGGTTCAAATAGAAGTGCGTCTCCCGTTCCAAATGTACAGAAGTAAGTTGATATTCTTCTTGATAAAAAAGATAAGAACAATGTTTTCAAGCAGCTAAAAGAAAATGGATTTACTTTAGTTGAACAAAACAAAGTGGGTTTTCACTATACAGAAGCGAAAAAAGAAGGTCTCCTTAAAGTCCACAAAGTACAGATTTGAGGGAATTGAATTTGTAGGAATTCCAATCTCCTCTGCTATTGCTGGAATTAAAATGTCTTTTCGTTTCTGTACAATATTTATGGGGGTTTACGAGTGACTCTTGAAAAGAGATATGAAATTTGGGACTGAAAATCAGCAACTGTTGAAGTTCTTAATATTTAAATGGGCTTTTAAAGTATCTAATTGAAGCGTTAACTCTGGAGTGATATACTTAGATAAGTTCGAGCAAAGTACGATCACCAGCTCCATATCAGACTAGTTTTGCAACTTCTTCAAATTTAGCCTGAAGTTCAATAAATAGCCTGGTTCAAACCAAGTTTTTTCGTTTTTTGGAGTTAGCCTGGAAAAATTTGGACGGGTAACGAGAGTCGGACCTAGCTAATCTTTAAATAAGTTTTTAGGTAATTTCTTAGGACTTGGTTTTAAAATATTTCTTATAAATTTTTTATCATCCGGTGTAAGATCTGCATCTGATTTTGTCTCTTCATCTGACTTAACCATCATTGAGTTAAGGTAGGCATCTGTACTTTTAATGGCTTTACAAACAGATCTATAAGAAATGGCGAGTTCTTTACCTGAATTATTTTTTATTTTTTTTCCCAAATCATCCATTATCTGTGTCGCAGACTCATCCTTGCCATTGATTGACATTGCATACTGATGGATTCTAAGTTTCATTTCAAAGTCTGAGAGCACAATGCCTGAAGCTGAACGCAAAAACTTCATATTAGTATACGCAGTAGCTAAATCGTTAAAAACATCATCTTTTTTAAGATTTGTGATTACACTCGAAGAGACAAATGAGTCATAAACGGTAAATTTAAGAAAACCTGTATAAGAGTGAGTGCTAGAATATTTCAAATACATTATCTCTATGTTTTTTATATCGTCCATATAAAACTCATAATTCTCTATTAGAGTTTCTAATTGCACACGGTTATAACGTAATTCCTGCCAAATCATTCCTAAGAAGAATTTCAACTTCCTTCTTTCTTCTTGTGCTTTCACCTGCTCGCTAAGCCAAAATCCTAGATAAACACTTGAGAATGTGAATAGCCCCTGTTTCAGGTTGTTGTCTGAAACGACAAACCCAGTAACAAGTGTAATTATTAAAATTACAAATGACTTGCTCAGGATAAAGTATTTCCATTTATTGGGAATTTTGTCTCTAGTTAACTCGTAGGTTAAATATGATGCTAGGCCAAAAGCAACATAAATAACTAAGTTTGTTGGAATGTTTTTTGAGAATATGAGAATATCTGCATTCATATTTCCCCGAAGAGCGATCTCTGTGGCTAAGATGGATCACTTGTGTGCCATCAGTTCTCTAAAAGTAAGATACCTTCACCACAGGGATCATTCGGTAGCCATAGTATATCAATTCGGTTCGCCTTTTTCCTGTCTAAAAGGTAAAATAAAACTAGTATGATTCCATACTACATTCAACACAACACAACACACTATCTACTAACTGGACAAAATGGGAGGCCATAGGGACTATTGTTGCGGCTTTCTTATCTGTAGTTGCAGTTATCATATCTGTGATTACGTTACGTTTACTCCGAAAACAGCTGGAAAAAGAGCAAGAGCCATTCGTTGTGGTTCGAGACGATGTTTCTCCTAAGAATAAGAATCAGGAATCCTACTATATAAAACTAAAAAATGTAGGAAGAGGACCTGCTCTTAATATAACTGGATGTACAACTGCGAACATAGATAAACGCAACGATGCTTTCTTTACAGAAGGTCAGCCTCACAGCAAGCATTTTAGTGCAAATAATGCTGATAGTGAAAAAAATGAGAAAAATTGGTTGATTGATAAATCTGTTGTAGATTCGTTAGAGGAACTTAAAAATAATGATGAGATTTACAAAATTTTTTATCTTTTTTACGAAAGCCAGCTGGGCACTGTCTATTACACAGAAATTAAAATGAAAAAGAATCTAAATAAGTTTGTAGTAATGGACAACAAGCGAGTGAAATGCTGACCTCAGTTAGGTGGGGCGCCTCGGCGACAGGGTCGAGGGTTTCCTCCATATTTATCCACCTATGGCGGAGGCGGACAGGCTGAATCCCTTCCACCGCTCAAGAGGTTTTAGTTTAGTCTTAGGTATTGCAAGAAGAGAGCGGGTGTCATAATTGAAATATCAAGTTCGTTCTTAATCTTGTCTTTTTTAAAGTGTTTTAAGTTATAAGTAATCAGGTATTTTGAATTCCCTTTGTTTGCCCCTGCAACAATGTGGGCGTCACCTATGTCAACAACAAAATTCATATATTTTTGTTTAATGTCTTCCTGTGAGTTGTTTATTGTTAATACCTCAAACTTTTTATTTATAAGATCTTTTAGTTTGCTGGGTTCTATATTTAGGCGTTTTATTACAACTTTTAGTTCTTTATGTGAAATCGAAGAGATTAATAACTTAACTTGCGTCTGATGTATCAAGAAATGACTTGCTCCAGAAGATGAAAGAAGTGATGAAATGATAACATCTGAATCTAAAAATATGCGCATAGAGCTTATAAATTTTCTCTGGTCTTTGTTATCTCTTCCTCAACTTTCGTTAATAGCTTCCGATCTTCTTGATCAGCTTGATAAAGATCATAATCAAGTCCTGTAAAGAAAAATGAAAGAGAGGGCGCTGATATACGATATAACTTACCTATTTTTTTCGCCATAATTTCACCGCGATTTATAAGACCATAAACCGTATTTGTAGAAAGCTGTAACATCTGCGCAACTTGCTCAGGTGTGTAGGCTTTAGCTGTATTTAAGTTACTTAACATGACTAAATCATACTAAACATGACCAATTAAGTCAATATATGTCTTTTACTATCCTTTAACGTAGGAAACATAGCAATGGATTATAGTGTTGTGTTCTGCTAAAATTAGACAATATCATGGAACAACACACTGTGCTTAAGAAAACACTGGAGCAGATTGAGATGATAGGGCCCAATCTAAATTGGATGATGAGGGATTTGAGAAATATGAGAGTGAACTTTATAAATAATGGAGTAGACATTGATGAGATACTGGTAAATAAGGATGGATTAATTAAAGAGTTATGGAAGGTTGGAAAAGCGCATGAGTTATTTAACAAGGGTTTGTTAAATATTGATGGCTCATTAACAGGTAAAGCATTTGACTACCTAGACAGACAAAAAAATGGTGAGGTTCCATCTGGGATAGCCCTAGGTGACATGGCAATTGAGTTTTCAGTGCATAAGATAAAGCAGGGCTGACTTGCCGGGGTGGCGGAATGGTAGACGCGCAAGACTTAAAATCTTGTGACCTTAGGGTTGTGTGGGTTCGAGTCCCACCCTCGGCACTATAAAATGCTAGTATTAGGAATTGATCCTGGGATAGGAAAAGTTGGTTATGCAATAGTAGAAAAAATTAATGCTGCCGACCAGAAACTTATTACCTATGGATGCTTGACGACACCTACTAAAACACCTGTTTCAGATAGACTTGTAATTCTTCATAAGAAGCTAGAAGAAATTATCTCTAAATACAAGCCTGGTCTTTTGATAATTGAGAAATTATTTTTTAATACAAATGTAACTACAGCTATTACAGTTGGGCAAGCCATGGGAGTAATTATGTTAACCGGCGCACAGGCTGGGCTTTCTATCGTGGAAGTGACTCCACTACAGGTAAAAAGCACCTTAACTGGTTATGGGAGAGCTGAGAAAGGACAGGTCCAACGTATGGTCATGGCTCAGCTAGGACTTAAAAATAAGCCTACTCCCGATGACGCTGCAGATGCTATTGCCGTTGCTCTTTGCTACTGCTTGACCAACTACGCGCTGAGGGGATAGAATGAGGTCGTAGAAAAATGATTGGATATCTAGAAGGAAAAATTATTAAGGTCGTAGATGATTTCGTAATAGTACTAGTTGGAGGTGTGGGTTACAGAGTTCATTTGGTACCAAGTCTCGCAGGACAAGTCCAAGAGGGGAGCAATATTAAGTTATATACCCATACATATGTAAAGGAAGATGCGCTTTCCTTGTTCGGATTTAGTAAGTTTGAGGAACTAGAGGCATTTGAAGTGCTCATATCTATATCTGGTATTGGTCCTAAGTTAGGATTTAGTATTATTACTACAACTTCAATTGATGATTTAAAACAGGCAGTACTAAATACTGACGTTTCCGTATTAACAAGAATACCGGGGATTGGCAAGCGTTCGGCGGATAAAATAATGCTTGAGTTGAGTAGTAAGTTTAAAGTTAGTAGTAATTTGAAAAATATATTGTTTAGCCCTGAGGATGACTTGGCAATTAAGGCTCTTGAGCAACTTGGGTATACAGGAGATGAAGCTAGGAAAGCTATTAAAAAAGCTGGAGGTAAAGGAAGCTTAGAGGAGAAGATTATGACCGCACTTAAGGGGTTAAATGATAACAAATGACAGGAACTTTAAGACCACAGACACTTAATAAATACATAGGTCAAAGCAAGGTTGTAAGTGCCTTGTCTATATTTATTTCAGCTGCCAAAAAAAGAGGGACTGCACCTGAACATGTATTGTTCTATGGACCACCAGGAATAGGTAAAACTACCTTGGCTTATATATTAGCAAATGAGCTTGGAGGTGGTATCCGGATAACTTCTGGTCCGGCAGTTGAGCGAGCAGGGGACTTGGCAGCTATTTTAACAAGTCTGAAAGATAAGGATGTATTGTTTATTGACGAAATTCATCGTTTACCAAAAACTGTTGAAGAGGCTTTGTATCCAGTTATGGAAGAATCCGTGCTAGATATTATTATCGGCAAGGGTCCAGCAGCCAGAACTGTAAGATTGAACATACCCAACATAACAATTATTGGAGCTACGACTCGAGTTGGCTTATTATCTTCACCTCTTAGAGATCGATTTGGCTTAATCCAGAGATTGGATTTTTATTCAGACAAAAGCTTATCTGAAATAATTACAAAATCAGCTTTAGCCTTAAAACTTCCTCTAAACTCGACAGCAGCAGATGCAATATCCAGACGGGCAAGAAAGACGCCACGTATTGCAAATAGAATCCTAAAACGAGTGAGAGATTTTTATGAGGTGGGTGGATATAAAGAGATTAACGAGGATGTTGTAAATAAAACACTGCATGCTTTGGATATCGATGAACTGGGACTTGAACCAATTGATAAAAAATATTTATTGGCGGTTATTACGAAGTATGGAGGAGGTCCTGTGGGTATTGAGACGCTGGCCATGGCTCTATCTGAAGACACATTGAGTTTGGAGGACTATGTTGAACCATTTTTAATAAGAACTGGTCTTATAAAGAAAACTGCACGAGGGAGAATGGCAACTAAGATGGCTTATGAACACTTAGGTCTTAAGAAAAACAGTTAAAATTTTAGGATTATTTCATTAAACTTTTCTGATATCTTGGCTCTATAAAGATAACCCCCACCAATTAATATTATTCCAGCTAGCCCGCCAGCTATAAGCAAAATATCCATCGATACTAAGCCTGTAAAAAGAGAAAGTGCTGAAGCTAAAACTCCTCCAGTTATCAGTGGGCCAGTGCAACAAGTCATGGTCGGGGTAGCAGGGTTCGAACCTGCGACCTCACGCTCCCAAAGCGCGCGCGCTACCAACTGCGCCATACCCCGTATAATGTGATTTTATCACGCAGAAGCATATAAAGTATAATCACATGTATGAATAGTAAAGTGATACTTGTGGATGAAAACAATCAAGAGATCGGAATAACTGATAAGTTCTTGGTTCACACAGATAAAACACCACTGCATCGAGGATTGTCTGTGTTTTTGTTTAATGGTAAGAATGAACTATTGTTACAGCAGCGAGCAAAAAGTAAGTTAACATTTCCAGGAATTTGGTCAAACAGTTGTTGTGGTCATCCACGACCAGGAGAAGAAGGGATTGAGGCAGTAAGGCGCCATTTAGATAGTGAACTGGGAATTAAAGAAGCAGCTATTCATTTAGTATTGCCAGATTTTAGGTATACAGCGGAAATGAATGGAATAAGAGAAAATGAACTATGCCCTGTGTTTGTAGCATTTAGTAATGATGAGATAAGGGTTAATCCGCAAGAAGTAGAGAATATTAGGTGGGTAGATTGGGATGATTTTATTAGAGAAATTAAAGATAAACCCGGAACCTATTCTAAATGGGCAGAGGAAGAGGCCTTGCTGCTTGAAAAGAGTCTGGAATTTAACCAATACAGAAGCCTTAAGACAACAAATATCGCGTAAACGGCAGCAAGGAAAATCCAGTAATACCTTAGGGGATATGTATTAAGTAATGTACCAACTTTTGCCGCGTGAATAAATATTAATGCTAAGGACGGATAACTTAAATAATGTAGATATTTCCAAAGTTTATATGGAATTTTATTTCGCATCAGCGCGCTTGAAATCCAGACAAATAAATATAAATACAAGGCACTTCTTCCGAATGCAACATAAATCCCAAAGTTATTTGATAAATCAGGAAAAAAAAGAAAGGATATTTTTTCTCCATATACCAGAAGTTCCAAGATCGGATGAGTCATTATAAAGAAAAAACCGTAAGTTCCCATGAAGATATGCAACTTAATCGATGAAATGCGATATTGTGCAAGTTTTTTGACAACAATACGACTGCTTAATAACACCTGCCAAAGCATCAATACAGCTCCAATCAGACCAGAAATATTTGCAAATCTAGCTCCAAATCCACTAAGAGTGTCTGTTTTTGTTAATAATAATAAAAAAGGCAAAATTGTGAGTAATATGGATATATATATCAAGTAATTAGTGAATCCTGCCCCTTTTTTCATGCAACAGCTATTTTATCACTAGTGCACTAAAGCATGTGGAAAAGATAGATTTTGAGAACATATAAGGACCGTCTTTATATGTAAAAACGAATGAACCGTCACAATCCAATGCGACAGATTGCGCGCTCCCGCCCTATTTTTTCCTGTCTCAAAAGCCCCTCTGTCCATCCTGGGAGCGGGAGAAGGGGATCGAACCCTCGACCTTCAGTTTGGAAAACTGACGCTCTGACCAACTGAGCTACTCCCGCACTTAACATATATTTTATCATCAATATGCTACTACATCATCTTTTATAACTTTTTAGTGTTCTGGATTCCTTTTTTTAAGGGAATAACAAGACAGATGTAAATCTGAACTCAAAGGGTCAGACCCTGTGGGATATAAAGATCGGATCTTTCGTCTTTTTAAACCCCCGGGGTTTAGAAAGGGGTGTATTTGCAGTCCTTTGACAAAGTAGAGACTTTCTAATATTCTACAGGTATTATGACTGAGAAACCAGATTGTCCGTATTTTTATGGGCGTAAGTGCCCAGATACTTGTACTGAGCATGATCTTAATGGAGACATTGTTGAGATAGAGAGGCTTATCCAGCTATTTAGTGATAAAATGGCAGATGATTTAGATCATTACCTTGAACAGCTGGGTTTAGATAATCTTTCTCAATCTGATAGAAGAATGGTTAGGGGAAAAATATTAAATCTGGGGAGTCCAGATGTTGACGACGAGCCTGAAATTTCCAGTGACTGCTTTTATATATAAAGATCCGATCTTTATATTTTAATTACAAACCTAAAACACCCTTAGAACGTGGCTATCTCTGAATTAGGTCTTACTTACGGCATTATCTGAAGCTAAGCTTTTCATATTAAAGGCTTGGCCTTATACTCGCTTGCTTTGTTAAATCGTGAATGGTTACGACAGGACCAGACTATTTAGTGTTCTGGATTGACAAGATGGTCAAAAATTGAACTCAAAGGGTCAGACCCTGTGGGGTTTTAATGTAAATCCATTGACATAATTCAATTTATATATAATGTGTGCAATATGTGTTGTGAAAATTTAGCTGGCGCTCTGCAAGATTATGGACTGGAGCTCCAAGCCAATAATAACATAGAAGGAGCTTTAGATGCTTGGGAACTAAAAATGCAGCTTCAGGCAACATGTTTAGTAGCCAATGGAAGTAGTAATCATGGTCATGCGGATTCAGTGTTAGGCGGCAGGCAGATCGCTTCACCTCGAGAAAGGTGGGAAGATAAGGTACAAACTTCTCAGAACATGCTAGGTATCAGTATATAAAGATCCGATCTTTATATGTCAATTACATACTGCCCAGAGACCCTTGTTTAATTCCCGGGCTTGGTTGTGCGCATTCAGTAATCTACCGTTGTACTTTAAGTTGGGAGGTTGGGGAGTATTTCTAGCATAGCCCTCGGACACAATGCGCTCATTAATAAGCTGGTCATCAATCCAGACATAGCCAAGCACATTGCCATCTGGATCTAGCTCTGTGTGGTCTTTTTCAATTACAACCTGCTTTCCCTCAACTAAAACCTGATTAATCTTTGCAGCTGTACGATACATACATCGTTCTTTATCTGGAGCATCTATACCAATGTAGCGAATTGTACGCCCATCGGCAAGCTTAATAGTATCCCCACTAATAACAGACTCTACTGTAACAACTTCTTTAGTTTTATCTACCGCAGCTCGCACAGTTCCTATAGAGGACTTAATAACATCTAACTGGGCGATAGAATAGCCAGCGATGACTGTTATGATCAAAGTTAAACTGACTTCATGCAATATTTTCATTAAAATTTAGATTTACCAAATATAAGGTCCACTCCAGTGTCGCTTACCCCAATCCCAACATGGGTCCAGTCTGGGTTACGCTGATTCTTGTCATGCGGCTCATCTCCAGCAAATACCCACTCAATCAAATGCACCCCTGCCAGCTTATATCCATAACTAGCATTTTCACCGACACCTGCAAAACCCAAGCTTCGCATATTATCCTCATTATTAGTATACTCTATAAATCCAGCGTGTTGGTCAAGATCCTTAATTTGTGCAAAATAATCTGCGCGGGATTGGGAAAATTCGGCTAACTTGTCATTCCAGCTTAGAGAACCTGATCCATTTGTGTTTCTGTATTGGTTTAGTGCTTCCAGTATCTCTTGAGCAGTTGCCATAGCCTCATCTTGACCAACAAGAATCGTCCAGGTAACGTCATTAATTTGTTTTGCCACACCCCACTCTTTAGGTACAAGCTGTTGAATTGGAGCAGTCTGGGGCTTTTGCTGTATTTGGACTGGCTCTGGAGTTATTTCAATGATTACAACTCTCCGGATTGGGTTAGATAATTTAATCAGCTGATTGTATCCTTTGCTTGTAAATGCAAACCAGGAGATAAATATTAAATATACCAAGAGCCATACGAGCTGAGATGGGTAATAGTGTGGAATTTTGTGTTTATGAATCTGCATTAAATTGGACACAGGTAAAATTATAGCAGGGTTGGTATAATAAGACCTTAAGCCCTAGTAGCTCAGGGGATAGAGCATCCGACTTCTAATCGGAAGGTCGCAGGTTCGAATCCTGCCTGGGGCACTTTGTTTGGAAGGGCGTAGGTGGCTTTGCGTCCTGCTTGGGACACTTCATGAACCGTGTTGGTTGATTAATTCTAGGAGTTCAGATTTTAAAGATTCTATGGCTTTTACTATTTTCTTCTCAATATTAACTTTACTTTTTTCATTTAAAAATTTTAAGATTGTTTTATCATGGGGAGGGTTTTTGTAAGGCGCTCAAGAAAAGACTTGTGGTGTTCTTTGGGTAAGTGAGTCAGAATTATGTCTAAAACATGATGATACACAGTCTCATCAATAACCTCCAATGTTTGAAGAAATTCAGTGGTGATACAATGGTGTAGATGAAACATATATTGGTTATTTTATTACTTTTTGCGTTATTATTTGTTGTTTCTGGCGTTGAAGCAAAGTATGATCCAGTTATTACTTCTAATAACAAAGTAGGAATTCATATTTTAAATGAGAGTGATATATCTGAGGCAGCGGCGCTTGTTAACTCAAATGGGGGAGCTTGGGGGTATGTTACTCTGGTTATTAGGGAAGACGAGAGAGATGTTGGTCGCTGGGAGAGCTTTTTTAATCAACTTAAGGCTAAAAGATTAATACCAATTGTAAGACTGGCAACAAAAATGGAGAATGGAAACTGGGCAAAACCAGGTGAAGATTCTCCCCAAGCTTGGAAAAGTTTCTTAGATAAACTTCCGTGGCCCGTGCCTAATCGCTATGTTGTTGTGTTTAATGAGCCAAACCATAAAGGCGAGTGGGGAGGGGAGCTTGATCCGGGTGAGTATGCTTTGGTACTTGAAAGTTTTATTGAAGAATTTAATGATGATTATTTCGTGCTTCCAGCTGGGTTAGATCTGGCTGCTCCAAATTCCGCAAGCACCATGAACTCGATTACATACATGGAAATGATGAATAATGAGGTTCCAGGAATCTTTGAGAGGATAGATGGTTGGACTAGTCACTCATATCCTAATCCTGGTTTTTCAGGATCACCTTATGCTACTGGGAAAACTAGTATCAAAGGCTATGAGTGGGAGCTTGCATATTTGCAAACTAAGTTTGGGGTAGAGAATCTACCTGTTTTTATTACGGAAACAGGCTGGGCAAGATCAGATTGGTTAACTCCTGAAATAGTAGCAGAATACTATGACACTGCATTTGGCCAGATTTGGACTGATCCTCAAATTATTGCAGTAACTCCTTTTTTACTGCGTTATGATGACGCACAGTTTTCTAAATTTGCATTTGCAGTTGCCAAGGTAGAAGCTTCCTATTATCCGCAGTATGATACAGTTATGCGGATCCCTAAAAAAAATGGGCATCCTCTGGGATTATACAAGTCTCCTCTGGGTATTCTAACAGATGAAATCTATATCCGCAGAAACAGTAATTAATCACAGAATGTAACAATTACAGTTACTAATAAGGTTACAAATGATATGGTTATTTGCTGTATTGGGTCATAAAATGATCCCCATCAGTCTGGGTAAAAACTCTTTGGAGCCCTTAGCAACCTATGGCTATATTCAGTCAAATTCCATTGCTGAGCTATAGGGACTTCAAGCTCACAATCTCCAACAGTATAGTACCAATAAGGAAACAGACTAAATATTTAAGGACGGTCCTTAAATGTTAGTGTTTACTGGGTCACCAGATTTGGTAAATTATGTTATTATTCTTCTATGTCTCTAACTAAAAAAGACTTACAAGAAATTGGGAGATTGATTACTAATATCACTTCCGTACTCAATGAGGCCTTGGAGAGTAGACTTAATAATGATATATATAAATTTAAGGATGAGATATTGGGTGAGATTCAAAACCTTAGGGATGATATTCAAGTGACTAAAGGATATGGAGATAGAATTGAAGATCATGAGGAAAAAATTTCTGCTTTAGAACAACCAGCAGTAAATTAGTTACATAGGTCT
>PFSB01000014.1 GCA_002788855.1 Candidatus Roizmanbacteria bacterium CG_4_9_14_0_2_um_filter_38_17
ACCTAACGCCATCTTTGCGCTGGGCAATCTTGAGTTCCTTAACCATAAATCACTCACTGTTATTGGTGCTCGCAAGCCTAGTGAGTACGGAGTCCAAGTTATTTCTGATCTTATTCCTACCCTTGTTTCCGCAGGTATCACCATTGTCTCCGATCTAGAGCAAGGATCTGATCTCTCTGCTGCCCAAATCGCGCTTTCCCATAATGGAAATGTTATTGGTGTCCTAAGTAGCAGCCTTTCTCACCTCAAAAATCATAAATTTGCCCCATTGATAAATGATGCGCTCGCCCAAAATAGTGGGCTTATTCTTAGCGAGTATGGCAAAGATTATCCCCCCACCAAGTGGAAATTTGCTCAGCGAAATCGCCTCATCGCCGCCTTAGGCCAGAAGCTCCTGGTGACTGAGGCTGGTGAGAAGTCCGGTACACTGCATACCACCACTATCACCCGCAAGCTTAAACATCAAATCTTTGCCGTTCCTGGTAATATCTATAGCAATAATAGCGTTGGAACAAATAACCTGCTTAAACAGGGTGCGTTGCCTGTTACATCGAGCCTAGACATTTTAAATCACTATGGTAAGTCTGCTAATAAAACTTCGTCAAAAACTCTAAATCCATCAGTTGCTCAAATCAATCTGCTTAAGCATCTGTCTAATGAGATAGATACTAATAGACTTGCTCGTGTAAGTAGTATTCCGATTTATAAGCTTCTTCCACTCCTGACTACCATGGAGCTTGCCGGCTTAGTTAAAAAACTGGGTGATAGATGGGTCCGTGCTTGAGAATATCGAGAAGCGGGTTCTCGAAGCTGGCATTATGGGTTTGTTGTTCCTGCTACTTGACCTAGGGTAGATATTTCTGCCTTAAGTTCGTATGCCAGCATGCTTCTGCCTTGATTAATTCCTATTGCAACGCCAACTAAGAGTATAAGGATCAGCCCGGCTAGGAGTAACCCGGCAAATCCACTGCCTAAAAGCTGAACTTGACCGCTAGTATTTGGGGTATCATTTATAACTTCAGCGCCCTTAAAATGCAGGATGAAATTTGTGAAATTAGCCAAGGCTACCTGCCGGCGGCGGATAGTGGAGGGAGATAAGTCACCTTGTTTAAGGTAGTGCTCATAAGATCTATGTGAGGATGGGTTTAGGTAGTCAACAATATTGTCATCAACTGCAGTTGGCGTTAACCCTTCAGAATCAAGTAAGAAATTGTAGTATTGACGAATATCTGAGACATAATTGCGGATAGTAGTTTTGGATACATTTTGTTCTCTAAGGTGGTTTCGATATTTATTGAGTAAGTTCATGTTTAGCTTGTGTTACACGATTGTTACACACTTGTTACAACTTAGTCAAGCAAACAAAGAGTTCCAGTCTTCCCAGAAGCTGGTAAGGCCTTTGTCTGTGAGTTCGTGCTTGAGGTCATATTCTTTCCAGTCTTTGCCAAGAGTGACTAGTTCATCATAGGCAATGGGTTTTAATCCAGCTGTGTCTGCTAAGAAGTCTGGGTCTGGAAGCTCAAAGCCAAGATCAGCCCAGGGTTTGAAGGCTTTATCGAAGGGAATGGTAATAATATCTGTGCCTGCTGCAATGGCATCTTTGATCTGGGTGACAGTTCGGACGCTGGCAGTTAAAACCTGGACGTGACCATCTCCCGTTTCAAAAAGCCTCACCATGTTGCGGACAGTGTCCATACCAACCTCACCTTTATCATAGAGTCTTCCTACAAATGGAGAGATAAAAACAGGGTATGCGCTAGCTTTGGTGGCCTCATATACCCCAGCGGCTTGGTCTTGAGAAAAGACAAGAGTGATGTTTAATGGCATAAGCAAGCAAAGCTCTTCGGCAGCTTTTAAGCCTGCACCCGTGCAGGGTAGTTTAATACTAGCGTTAGGGATCCAGCTAATGCGCTCTTTTGCCTGCTGAACCATTTCGGTAGACGAAGTCTCGGCATTAGCAAAAACCTGGATTGAGACAGATCCCTGGGGGATGATCGAGCTCATTTCTTGAACTGTATCACGGTAGGCTGATTCAGCAGCCTGGGGCGTGATGTTACCACTTGACTTTGCAAGTAGGGTCTTTGCAATAAGCGAAGGGTTTGTTGTTTGGCCGTCGAGCCAGCCCCCAAGCATCTCTTTTGCCTTGCGTGTTTCGCCAGGGTCTCCCCCATCGATAAAGATCTTGGTTTTTAGTGTTCTTTTGTCCAACATTTTAGTATACTTATATAAGATAACGTATATGCTAAGAAAAAACAAGCTAGGTTTTACTTTAATTGAGCTATTGGTGGTTATATCCATTATGGGGTTGCTATCAGCTGTGGGACTTACCATCTTTAAAACCTCGATTAAAAAAGGAAAAATTGCACAAGCCGTGTCTAATGCCAAGGATTTACAACAAGCTACTAATCTTTATTTAACTATCACAGGTTTCTATCCACCAGATTTAGGTCGAGGCTGGGACCCAGGGTATATGCAGTTAATACCTACTAATCCTGATGATGGAAGCACTAACGTTGCAGTTTTAAATGCCGCTGTCCCTTTAGATGCGCAGGCAAAATGGGACGGACCTTATTTAACCGAGTGGCCAAAGCTTACTCCGTGGGGGGGCAAATATGACTATAACTACTGGCCAGTTGGGGCTAGTCGCTATGGTTGCACAGTTCCTGCTGGGGTGTACATGGGTATTCAAGGTGATTACAGCAATAATAATACCGTTCCGCTAGAAGAAGAACAGCAGATGATAGACATGGGCTTGGATCAAGATGGCTGTTTAAATGGTGAAGTGCAAATGAAGCTACTTTCTTTGTAAAACTTTCCTAATGGCTTTTATAATATCCCTGCGGCCTATTCCAACATAATTAGCGACCTCTTCATAGCTTCCGGTCGTGGCAAAACTGTGAAGTCCAACGCGCTCCATTGGCACTGGGTAATTTTCTACTAAAACCTCGGCAACAGCGGATCCAAGGCCACCATTAACACTGTGGTCTTCTACAGTGATAACAGCTTTGGTTTTCTTAGCACTCTCTATTATGGTTTGCGAATCAATAGGGTTTAGACTGTGAGAGTCTATTATCTCAATATCTATATTTATTTCCTTGGCAATCTCGAGAGCCAACCCAACGTGGGGACCACAAGCAACAACGGTTACCTCGCACCCTTCGCGCATAATGTTGGCTTTGCCGATTGTAAATGGTGTTTCTTCTGTTGTAAATACAGGTAATGGCTCTCTGTAGAGCCGTAAATAAGCTGGGCCGTTATGTTTTACCAGGGCTTCCACAGCTTTAATAGTCTGATTTGGGTCACTAGGCATGATAACTAACATGTTGGGCAAGGCTCTAAACATCGCAAAGTCCTCAAGAGCGTGGGCAGATGGACCATCCTGAGCGTTAGATATTCCTCCATGAGAGCCAACAATCTTAACATTTAGCTTATTGTGACAAACACTTTGGCGAACATGATCCATCGCTCGACCCAAAAAAGATCCAAAAGTTCCAGCAAAAGGCTTATATCCCCTCAGCGCAAATCCGGCGGCAACACCGATCATATCCTGCTCAGCAACGCCGGTATTGTAGTAACGGTCAGGGTATTTAGCACCAAACTCATCGAGTGTAAGGCTTCCACCCAAGTCGGCTGAGATGGCTACAATCTTTTTGTCACGACCTGCTAACTCAATTAATGCCTCACCAAAGGCCTGTCTAATCGCCACCTTCTCCCTTACTTTATAGTATTTCATATATTAAGATCTTTTAATGCTTGTTGGTACTGTTCGTCGGTTAGCTTGCCGTGATGCCATTTATAGTCCCCTTCCATGAAGGAAACTCCTTTACCCATAACTGTATTGGCAATAATAGCAAAAGGCCCGCGCGCTGCATATCCCTGCTTAAGCGCGCCTATAATTTGGTCAAAATCATGTCCATCTATCTCAACCACTTCCCAGCCAAACGCTTCATACTTCTCCTTTAGAGGATCCAGAGAGGGCATTACCTGCCTGGTTGGACCATTAATTTGGCTTTCGTTTTTATCTATGATGGTTATAATATTATCCAGCTTATGTTTAGTCGCAAACATTAAGGCTTCCCAGGTAGAGCCTTCCTCTTGTTCTCCATCTGAGGTCATCACAACTACTTGACTAGTCTTTTTGTCTAACTTTAGGGCTAAACCTAAACCCACTCCCACAGATAATCCTTGACCAAGGGAGCCAGCGGATATTTCTATACCAGGAAATGTTCCTCGCTTGGGGTGTCCATGCAGGTCAGAGCCAAATTTGCGCAGACCTTTTAGTTTAGATTTAGGATAATATCCAGCAAGCGTGAGAGCTGTATACATGACTGGTACCGCGTGACCAACTGAGAGCAAAAAATAGTCTCGCTCGGTCCACTCAGGTCGTTTGGGATCAAACTTAAGGACAGGTCTAAAGTACAAAGCGGTTAAGATATCTGCCATAGATAAAGATGAGCCCGGATGTCCAGATTGGGCTTCGTAAAGAAGTTTAATCGTCTCTATCCGAATTTCGCGCGCTTGATTTATTAGTTCTGCATTATTCATAATTTTTTTATTTAAGGACGGTCCTTAAATAAATTTATCCAAATCTGGCTAACTTACGAATGGCCTCTTCAGGATTTTCAGCCCCAAACACGTAACTAGTTGAGACGACACGCGTTGCCCCAGCTTCGGCTACGAGCTCGGCTGTATCGTGGTTTATTCCGCCATCTATTTCGATAGGTACTATGTCGTTAATTTCCCGTACTTCGTGTATTTTATTTAGAACCCGATGGTCAAACTCTTGGCCAGAAAATCCGGTCTCAATTGCCATTAAGAGCACCACATCAACAATGTCTATATACTCCTTAATGACCGAGACAGGTGTATCTATATCCAAAGCCAAGCCAACTTCAGCTGATTGCAAGGACACCGCATCAATAAAGCTCTCTGCATCTTGAATCCCTTCAATATGTCCGATTAACCTGTCAAACCCAGCTTCTATCCATATATCAACAATGTCTTGAGGCCGCTCAACCATCATGTGAAGCTCTTTTTTAGGTGGTGATTTGAGCTTACTGAAAGGCTCTGGATCGTCAAACGTGGTGTTATCAAAGAGGACCCCGTCAACAATATCTATATGAACAAAATCTACAAAGGGAGCTACAATGTTGTATTTGCGCTGTATCTTCGCAAAATCCTGCTCTAAAATTCCTGGTAATACGTCTAACATAGATTATTTAGGTAAACTATGAAACATCTGATTTTCATATTGTGCTATTTTAGCTAATCTTCTCTGGTGGCGTCCAGCTTCAAATTTAGTGTCAAGAAAAACTTTAATTATTTCTTTTGCCTGTTCATCATTTAGCCAATCACCAGAAACAGCTAAGATATTGGCGTTATTATGAGCTTTCAGATGTTGAGCTGATTCAATGTTATGTGCGCTACCAGCTCGAATTCCTTTAACCTTGTTGGCAGCCATAACAACTCCCGCGCCTGATCGACAGCTAAGTATACCAAAAGATTCTGAATCTTTAGCTACAGCTTTGGCTACGGCAAAAGCAAAATCTGGATAGTCGTCGCCGGGGTTAAGCTCATATGCTCCCAAATCCTCATATTCATATGTTTCATAGTTTATCTGCCCCCACTCCCTCATCCATCCTTTAATCTTTTCTTTTAACTCATAGCCTCCGTGATCAGCTCCTAGGTAAATCTTCATAAACTTAGCCTAACAGCAGTTGAGAGTGATGTCAATAGTATAAAAAAGTTTTAAAACCCGGTTTTAAAACTTTTTAGATGTGCATCTAGTTACCAGGTTGTGCAGACAGCCCCACCGCTACAAAGCATCCATGCCCAGGTTGGTCTAACTGGATCATAAAAAGCTTCTCCCGCACTAGGAAAACTTTCAGGTCCGGACGAATGAGAGAGAAGTTTAAATTGGGTCCCGTCCGACCTATACAGGTATCCAGACCAACCACTGGTAATTCCTCTTAGATCGGTAGGTAAAACGGTAATAAAATCAGGGACTAGCCCTGGTATATATGCGTTTGCACCGCTTGTAGCCCTGTTGCCACCATTATCGCTTACTCCCCACCAAGATCCTCCAGTTGAAGGATATTTATTGTAGGCGGTGTAATATGCCTCTACCGCAGAATACATAGCTCTCATGTCCATTTTTCTCTTTGCATCTCTGGCTCTTTTTTGAGCACTGGTGTATGTAGCTAGTCCGGCTGCAGCCAGTAAGCCAATTATGGATATAACTACCAACAGCTCAATAAGTGTAAAACCTTTTCGCACTTGCACAGTTTCAGCTTAGCAATTTTTTCTTGCCCTGTCAAGCACTCCACAAGGTCAGACCTTGTGGAGTTCGCTTGGGGGCTTAATTACTGGGGCGCTCAGTAGAGGTGTGGCCTCCAAACTGGCTCCGTAGTGCCTGGACTACTTTATAGGCTATTGATTCTTTGTCTCGACTCTGATAGCGGTTAAACACGGCATTTGCGATGTTTGGCACAGGTACCCCTAGCTCCATTGCCTCCTTCACTGTCCAGTCCCCTGTTCCCAGACTGCCTATTTCTGCTGGAGTATCTTTGAGATTTGGATTACTACTTAATGCTTTATTTAGCCAACCCACAAGGTTGCTTTGAATAATAGATCCTTGGTTCCAAACTTCAGTTGCTTTTACCAGATCTGGTTTAAGTGGGTGTTTGTCTAAGATATTTACTCCTTCGGCAATTGACTGCATCATGGCATATTCGATGCCGTTGTGGACCATTTTTACAAGATGCCCAGAGCCTGATGGACCAAAATATGCATATCCCTTATGCTCATACGAGAGCGCCTTAAATAAAGATCGGATCTTTATATACGCTTCTTCTGGTCCTCCTATCATAAAACATGCCCCGGTTCGCGCTCCCTCTATTCCGCCCGATGTTCCTACATCAAGATAATGTATTCCCTTTTTTGCTAATTTTTCAGCGTCCCTTTGGCTGTCTTTATAATGAGAGTTAACGGCGTTAATAATAATATCTCCCTTTTCTAATAGCTCGCTTAAAACCGGGCCGTTGTTGCCAAAGAGAATATCTTGGACTGGTTTTCCAGCTGAAACCATTAGCCATAAAATTCTAGGTATCTTAAGCTTAGATACTAATTCCTCTAAAGTTGGCGTGAATTGAGCATTAGGATTTTTTTTCACAAACTCTTCTGCCTTACTGGTGGTGCGGTTGTAGACTACTACTTCAATCCCTTCCTCCACGGCGTGCTCAGCTATCGCCCTCCCCATATTTCCTAAACCAATTAGTCCAATTTTCATATTTTTATAATATCACACCTGTATTTTAAAACCGGGTTTTAAAATATTACTAGGTGGACCCCAGCTCCCTGGTTTATATTTCATTAGGTTTTTATCCGCCGAAGAGGCGGACTGCCACTTTTTTAATATTGGTGTAATAAATTTCCAGCTAGCTCTCACTTCTTTCGTGCTTGCAAAAAGGGTCTGGTCTCCAACCATGCAGTCAACTATTAATTTTTCATATGCTTCAAGTAGCTTGGTTGTATGTGCTTTTGCGTAATCCAGTTCCAGTTTGTGCGGTTCCATTTTTAGTTTCAAGCCCGGTACTTTCATTAGGGTTTCTATAGTAATTTTTTCATCTGGCTTTATCTCAAAAATAATTCGATTACATGATTTTCCTTGTTGACCGCTTAGTTTTATTGATTCGTGGCGAAGATCCTTAAATTGAACAACTATGCGGGTAGTGTCTTTTTTTAGTTTTTTGCCAGTTACAAGATAGAACGAAACTCCGCCCCATCTCTTATTATCTATCTCTAATTTTAGAGAAGCATAGGTTTCTGTCGTAGAATTAGCACTCACACGTTTCTCTTGCTGATACCCAGCGTATTGCCCTCTAATACAATCTTTTGCGATATTACTGATAGGTTTTAAGGCGCGCAAAACTTTGACTCGCTGATTGCGGATTGATTCAGGCTGGAAGTTGTCCGGTTCATCCATAGCTACCGATGTTACCATTTGAAGCAAATGAGATTGAACCATGTCACGAAGAGCGCCAATTTGATCATAAAAACTTCCTCTAGTTTCCACTCCTAGTGTTTCTGTGGCAATAATTTTTATGTGGTCAATATAGTTTGAGTTCCAGATTGGTTCAAAAATAGTATTACCAAACCGGAAAGCCAAGATGTTCTGCAAGCTCTCTTTGCCTAAGAAGTGGTCAATTCTATAGATCTGCTCCTCTTGAAATAGTCTGGCTAGCTTTTCATCAAGTAGGCGCGCGGTCTCTAGATCTGATCCAAAAGGTTTCTCGAGGATCACCCGGGTCCAGCCTTCGTCAGGTCCGCATGGCTCGGTGAGACTAGACTTATCTAGGTTAGATATTATAGAATTATAGTGCTGAGGAGGAACAGCAAGATAAAACAGCTTATTAGTACAGTACTTCCATTGATTATCCTGGAAACCGAGTAGTTTTTTAAGCTCGTTGTAGCCAGAGATATTGTCAAAGTCTCCCTGAATATATGAAAAGAGGTTTAGAAAATCTTTTTTACCAGGACGAGGCTCTAAGGCTTTGCTAAGAGTATCTTTAAATTCGCCTTCTGAAAGGTTGCGACGGGCAAAACCAATAATGCGCATATTTTTAGGTAAGATACCCTTACAGTAAAGATCAAAGAGAGCTGGTGCAAGTTTGCGGGAGGTTAAGTCCCCGGTTGCGCCAAAGATAACCATAATTGAGGGTGAAATCTTAATATCCACTGGCTACAGTGTACCATATTTAGAGTGATTTTTTTTACGAGTTAGACTATAGACCAAAATAACGACTAAGGATATTAATATCTGAGGAACAAAATCATGATAGAAATACCAGCTGTAAGTCCCAATAGTGATAATCACCACTGGAATTAAGTAGAACAAACGGTAAGTCTCCACTTTTTTACTGTAGCGCTGGATAACGAATATCGTTCCTAAAAATATCAGCACGGTTATTCCGTATGGACGCAGACTTAAAATATCTATAAGTCCCCCGTTTAAAGCTCCTACCATATATATATTAAAGGCAAGGCCTTTAATATTACTGGACCAGAGGATGAAAATTAAGAGAGCTAAGGGTATTGGAAATAAAGTTGACTCAACCAAAACAGCCAGGAGGATTATGATGGTTATTATTATACTCATAATATATTTTCAATCTCCTTTTTTATTTTGGCATATTCATGCTGATTGAGTTCTAATTCAGGAATTAAACTGTTTTCAATTAACATCTGTTTGAATGGGAATAACACACTAGGGAGATTATATTTGGTTATAATCTGTCCAACCTGAGCTATATTAACCTGAGCCTGGGTAAATAAAGAAAGGAGATCAATAAAGTCTTTACGACCTTTGGAGCTTCTTCCCCTTCGGGAAAGCGTATATAACTTTAATACAAAGAGGTAATCTATTTGGAGTACTTTAAACCCCTGTAGATTGGTGGTATAAGGAAGTAAATCCTCAACAGGTATACCAAGACTGGAGTAATGTGGCAGGTAAATATCCACATCAATGCCTTCAAGATGGATTTCGTATTTATTAAGCCGATCGTTTTTGGAAAGAGAATATTTCTTCTGTATTACTCCAAGAGTATCAAAGTCTATAATAATATCTATATCTTTAGATTTTAAGGTCTGGCTGTATAGATAAGTAGCCCAGCCTCCAATGAGTACAAAATTTAGTTCTTTTTGA
Source organism: Candidatus Roizmanbacteria bacterium CG_4_9_14_0_2_um_filter_38_17 (assembly GCA_002788855.1). Taxonomy (NCBI): domain Bacteria; phylum Candidatus Roizmaniibacteriota; species Candidatus Roizmanbacteria bacterium CG_4_9_14_0_2_um_filter_38_17. The sequence continues at coordinate 9,704 of PFSB01000014.1, forward strand.
AGTTTTTGAAGCTGTTTCCAACTACGATCCGTGATTAGGTCGTTATAATAATCCATTTATCTCCTCCTCTAGTGCTTTAAGATAATCTACTGCGTACCAGTCCGATAAGTTCCAGATGTCAACAAATGTATTTGCAAGAGTTGAGTGTCCTTTGCCAGAAATGAAATGTGGCGGCTTATTAAGAACAAATAGATTAATATTGCCTTTTGCTGAAAACTGAGGGAACCTAAGTTTGAGTTGCTCTAATGCAGGTTTTTCAGCATAAACATAGACCTTTGCGTAATCGGCTGGCGCGTTTTGCTTGAGTAGGTATTTAGAGGCAGAATAACAAGCGTAAATTGTGTTATCTGGCATAGAGCTTTCAAGAGTTTGAACATCTATACTAATAGATGCCTGAAAAACTATATCTGAGCTTAAATTGCGCAAACTTCCCCAATAGTACAGCAACTTAAACACGTCTTGGAGTATAAAAAACTTTGATTCTTTGCGGATTGCGCCTATTTTAGCGGGTTTATCGATTGCTCCATTAACTGTGCTTAGAGAAAAGCCGGTAGATTTTGCAACTTGGGCCTGAGTGAGCTTGAATTGCTTCTCGTGTAGTGCTTTATTTAAGATAAAATGCCAGATTGTTTCGGTTTTAGTCATGGTTTATGTATTATATTTCGATATTTATCGAAAGTCAATAAATAAGAGCTGTTATTCTTGTTTCTGTGACATGTGTTTCATAGTTTACCTAAATTTTAGCCAGGCTTTTTGTAAACGCATGATTTTGGTCCTAACCCGCAAGTATTCCTGGATGTTTTCCATAAAAAACTCGTGAGCAATGTTTTTATGGGCTTTCTTGGATAAAATCGTTTAGTGTACATTATATTGTTGGCTTGTCCGCCGAAACCCACGTTTTTGAAAGTTAGTGGAAAGGCAATAAGGGCAGGATAAGGAGTCTGCAGAGGGCTTCACCTCACGATTGGAGTGTCTGGCTTCCTCCCGACTTTGTTGGTTTTCCCGCTTTCCTCTTGAAATCGTGAGGTTTTTACCAAAAAAAACCTTAAATATTTTGTGTAAAAAATTCATCTATTCATCTGCGAATAATTATTACTATAAGCTGATAAAAATCATAATTAGTCAATTGTGTTTTCATTCTTCTCCACCACTTGGCGTGGCCTCTTTGACTTTTTCATGTTATTCTAATATAATTGATTTAATCTCGCCCAGGCTGATTAAGTTCATAAGTCCTGGGACATTTTTTTACAAAATTACCTAATTTTTTCATCTCGATTTTGAATATCCCTTTTTTCATTTGCCAAATTTCCTTTCCTAAATGACCAGGCATGTATACAACAATAATCTTCTTGTTATGCTTAATTAAGTATTTATAAATTGGCTCGAAATCACCGTCGCCTGTGAAAAAGATAAACGAATTTATATCTCTATCAAGCGCTGCATACATATCCATAACAATCTCAATATCAAAATCGCATTTTCTAACCGTAACAATCTCACCTTTAATTTTTCTAACTATTATATGCTTAACAGGTTTTGTTTTTATCCTATATCCCATTAATTTCACATCTCTAATAAACTTTCTTGATTTTGGATGATCATCTGTTCCGTAGTAAAAATTTATTTCCTTAATTTCTTTGTACTTTTTAAGATATTTATAAATCTTTTTAGGATCTGGCTCGTATTTTAGAACCTTTTTCCAACCATAAACATTGGCCCAGTCTATAAAAACAGCTGTCTTATCGTTGAGTCTTAGTGCTTTAGAATTTGTCATTTGTTTCATAGTTTACCTATCAACTTTATTGTAATATTCCGCTTGGGCTTGCTGAGCTTGTTGATTCCTTAAGCTCTCTACAAAGCCCTTTAACCTGGACCATCTCCCCTAATTTAATTTTAATACAATATGGCTCGCTTGTTACTTCATCATATAAAGTTACTCCATTAGTTTCTACCTCATCTGCTTTTATGGTTCCTTTAATTTCGATACTACCGTCTGTGGTCATAGTTATCTTCCCTCCAAATACTTCCAGATTAGCCAAAGCATTTTGTTGCAACTCTAGAGGTCCTGAGAGGGTCTGGATGGAGCCATTGAGGCCGTCTATGGATATGAGGCCTGCTGAGATATTTCCCGTGATGGAGATATCCCCAAAGGTTGAGGCTCCCAGTACATTAAGTTCGTTGTTAATAGTTAGATTTTCCAATTCAGACAGGTTTGCGGAGGTGGTGGCCTCTGAGAGGGAAAGATCAAGTAATTGAGCGGATATGGAGGCGATCCTTTCATCAGCTAAGTCCATTCTATCTGTAAGGGAAATAACATCTTGTTTAGAAGCTAGTTTACTCGCCGATGAGGCGAGCTCTTGTAGTCCTTTGGTTAATACTGGTATTAGTCCGATGGTGTTAAGCTCTCTGTTTCCATTACCATCTATTGATACTAATTTGGGTATAACTATCTCTATGTCTTGGGCTATGAATCCAAGGCTCTTTGAAATGGAGTTCTCCTCAGACTTCCAGTTGAACTCTACTGGGTTTAAGGCCATGATCGTGTCTAGACCGTAGGCGGAGTTTTCAACGTTCTTTTTTAGATTAAGATCAGAACTACAGGCTATTACTCCTCCGTCTGATAGTGTACAGCCTGTGGAGCCAGAACCATTAAAACGGGCAATATCTCCAGTTGTAGACTTAACATCCAGTTTGTAGAGG